>NZ_JBIARA010000009.1:0-277235 GCF_042889525.1 Micromonospora sp. NPDC002575
TACGGTTGGGGGGGGGGGGGGGGGGGGGGGCACCCCACCCCACGCTACGGCCGCCCCCCGCCCCCCCCCCCGGCCCCCCCCCCGGGGGGGGGGGGCCCCCCCCCGCGGCTCGCCGTTCCCCGCGTCCTGCCATCGGCCGCATCTGCCGGCCCCGAAGCCGGAAACGGCTTGCTCGTGCCAGGGCTGGGCCGCTTCGCCCCTCGCAGAAGCGGCACGGTAGGGTGCCGGCGTGGCGATGTTCCGGATCGGCGAGGCCGCCGAACTGCTCGGCGTCAGCACCGACACGGTGCGGCGCTGGGTCGACGCCGGCCGCCTCGCCGCCACCCGCGACGCGCAGGGCCACCGGGTGGTCGACGGCGTGGACCTGGCCGCGTTCGTCCGGGCGGCAGCCGCCGCGCCCGAGGAGCACGCCGAGCTCTCCTCGGCGCGCAACCGGCTGCGCGGCATCGTCACCGCCGTGGTCAAGGACGCCGTCATGGCCCAGGTCGACATCCAGGCCGGGCCCTTCCGGGTCGTGTCGCTGATGAGCCGCGAGGCGGTCGACGACCTCGGGCTCACCGTCGGCGCGATCGCCATCGCGGTGATCAAGTCAACGACGGTCGTGGTGGAACGGCCGTCCGCCCCGAAAGGCAGGACCGGCACGTGACCGGAGCAGGAGCCCGCACCGCCCTGGCCGGGGCCCTCGCCCTGGCCCTGGCCCTCGCCGGCTGCGCCGGCGGGGCCGACCGGCCGGAGCCGGGGGAGGACGGCGACGGGGTGCGCGGCCCGCTCACGGTCCTCGCCGCGGCGTCGCTGACGGAGGCGTTCACCCGGCTCGGCGACGAGTTCGAGGCCGCCCACCCGGGCACCACCGTCACCTTCGGCTTCGCCGGCAGCTCCGCCCTGGCCGCCCAGGTCAACCAGGGCGCCCCCGCCGACGTGTTCGCCGCCGCGTCCCCGGCCACCATGCGCCCGGTCACCGACGCCGGCAACGCCGCGGGCGACCCGGCCACCTTCGCCCGCAACCAGCTGGTCATCGCCGTGCCGGAGGGCAACCCGAGGCGCGTCGGCGCGCTGGCCGACCTGACCCGGCCCGGGGTGAAGGTGGCGCTCTGCGCCGAGCAGGTGCCCTGCGGCGCGGCGGCCCGCACGGCCCTGGACGCCGCCGCAGTGGCGCTCACCCCGGTCACCCTCGAATCCGACGTCAAGGGCGCGCTGGCCAAGGTGCGCCTCGGCGAGGTCGACGCCGCGCTGGTCTACCGCACCGACGCCACCGCCGCCGCGTCCCAGGTCGACGCCGTGGAGTTTCCCGAGTCGGCCCGGGCCGTCAACGACTACCCGATCGTCGCGCTGCGGCAGTCCGGCAACCCGACGGCCGCGCGGGCCTTCGTCGCGTACGTGCTGTCCGACCGGGGCCGGGCCGCGCTGACCGCCGCCGGGTTCCAGCCGCCACGGGCCTGACCACCGGTGGTACGCCCGCCCGCCCCGCTCCGGCGTCGCCGCGTCCCCGGCCGGCGGGTGCCCGTCGCCCTGTTCGTCCCCGCCGGCCTCGGGCTGGCCTTCCTCGTGCTGCCCCTGACCGGGCTGCTCGCCCGCGCCCCGTGGGCCACCCTGCCGCAGCGGCTCGCCGCGCCGGGGGTGCTCACCGCGCTGCGGCTGTCCCTGCTGACCGCCACCGGAGCGACGCTGCTCTGCCTCGCTCTCGGCGTACCCCTGGCGTGGGTGTTGGCGCGGGTGCGGTTCCCCGGCCGGCGGTTGGTGCGGGCGCTGGTCACCGTGCCCCTGGTGCTGCCGCCGGTGGTCGGCGGCGTGGCCCTGCTGCTGGTCTTCGGCCGCCGGGGCCTGCTCGGCGGCTGGCTCGACGCCGCCTTCGGCGTCACCCTGCCGTTCACCACGGCCGGGGTGGTCCTCGCCGAGGCGTTCGTCGCCATGCCGTTCCTGGTCATCGCCGTCGAGGGCGCCCTGCGCGCCGCCGACACCCGCTACGAGGAGGCCGCCGCCACCCTCGGCGCGGGCCGGTGGACCACGTTCACCCACGTCACGCTGCCGCTGGTCGCCCCCGGCGTGGCGGCCGGCGCGGTGCTGTGCTGGGCCCGCGCCCTCGGCGAGTTCGGCGCGACCATCACCTTCGCCGGCAACTTCCCGGGCCGCACGCAGACCATGCCGCTGGCCGTCTACCTGGCCCTGGAGACCGATCTGGAGGCCGCGATCGTGCTGAGCCTGGTGCTGCTCACCGTCTCCGTGGCGATCCTCGCCGGCCTGCGCGACCGCTGGGTCACGGGCCCGTGACCGCCGCGGGGACGCGCCGCCCGGCGGCCGGGACGCCGCTGCTCGACGCCCACCTCGTCGCCGACCGGGGCGGGTTCCACCTCGACGTGGCGCTGCGCGTGCGGGCGGGGCAGGTGGTCGCGCTGCTCGGGCCCAACGGCGCGGGCAAGACCACCGCGCTGCGTGCCCTCGCCGGCCTGCACCCGCTCGCGGCCGGGCACCTCGTCCTCGACGGGGTCGAGCTCGACCGCCCCGACGGGCGGGTGTGGGTCCCGCCGGAGCGCCGCCCGGTCGGCGTCGTCTTCCAGGACTACCTGCTCTTCCCGCACCTGAGCGCCCGCGACAACGTGGCCTTCGGTCCCCGCCGGCGCGGCGCGGACCGGCGCGCCGCTCGGGCCCGCGCCGACGCCTGGCTGGACCGGGTCGGTCTCGCCGGGCACGCCCGCCGCCGGCCCCGGCAGCTCTCCGGCGGTCAGGCCCAGCGGGTGGCGCTGGCCCGGGCCCTCGCCGTGGAGCCGACCCTGCTGCTGCTCGACGAGCCGCTCGCCGCCCTCGACGCCCGCACCCGCGTGGACACCCGCGCCGAGCTGCACCGTCACCTCGGCGCGCACCCCGGCGCGACCGTGCTCGTCACCCACGACCCGCTCGACGCGCTGGTGCTCGCCGACCGGCTGGTCATCGTCGAGGGCGGCCGGGTGGTCCAGGAGGGGGACGCGGCCACCGTCACCGCCCGCCCCCGCACCGACTACGTCGCCCGCCTCGTCGGGCTGAACCTGCACCGGGGCCACGCCGACGGCCATGAGGTGCGCGTCGGGGCGCTGGCCCTCACCGCCGTCGACCGCGTCGTCGGCGAGGCGTTCGTCGCGTTCCCGCCCGCCGCCGTGGCCCTGCACCCCGCCCGGCCCGACGGCAGCCCCCGCAACACCTGGCCCGCCACCGTGGCCGGGGTGCAGCGGCACGGCGACCACCTGCGGGTCGAGCTGGGCGGGCCGCTGCCGGTGTCCGCCGACGTCACCCAGGCCGCCGCCGCCGCGCTGCGGCTGCGCCCCGGTCAACGGGTGTGGGTGGCGGTGAAGGCCGCCGAGACCCGCGCGTACCCGGCGGGCGTCTGATCCGCCGCGCTCAGGTGGTCGACGCCTCCGGCGCGGTCGGCGCGCGCCCGTCGCGTTGACGGGGAGCGTTCTCCTGCGCCACCAGCCAGCCGTGGCACCACTGCCGCTCCGGCATCTCGCCCGCCGCCGCCGCGAAGGCGGTCAGGGCCGCGACCGCCTCCGGGCACCAGTGCGTCGCCGTCGCCGCGACGATGCGGGACAGGGCCTCCCGCCGCTGCCGGAACACCCTGTCGACCAGGCCGGTCCCGGCCGTGCTCAGCCGCAGCCGCACCACCCGGCGGTCGCTGGTCGAGCGGGTCCGCTGGACCAGTCCCTTGGCGGCCAGCCGGTCGCACATCCGGGTGCCCGCCGAGGGGGCGACGCCGAGCTCGGCGGCGATGTCCGCCGCGCGCTGCGGTCCCCGCGCGGCCAGCACGACCAGCGTGCGGAACTGGGGCAGGGTGATCTCTGGGCCGATCCCGGCCAGTGACCGGGTGGTCAGCCCGACGAGCGCGCCGCTGGCGGCCAGGAGCGCCGCCACCGCCGCGCCCTCGATGCCGGGCGATGGATCGGCCATGGGGGACCTCCGGCTGCGGTTCGAGCCACGGGAGCCCAGTATGGCAGGGGTTGATCCGATTTACGCAGCGACAGGCCGGTATGTGCAGTAGGCCGGCGTGGCGCGACGACGCCGGGCGGAACGGCGACGGCCGTCCGCCCGGCAGGCTCGTCAGGGCCGCCGCAGGGACTGCCGGACCACCCCGCCGACGATCGCGCACCACGTGCTCGTGCCGACCTTGCCGTTGGGCGGCAGGCCGTGCAGCCGCTGCACGTCCTGCACGGCCCGGCGGGTGGCGTGGTCGAACTCGCCGGTCACCGCGACGTCGGCGTAGCCCTTCCAGTTGAGGATGAACTGCACGGCGCTGACCGGCGCGCCGCTGGCGTCCCGGTCCAGCTCGGGGGCGAGGGTCTCCCAGGTGGGCGTGGTGAGGGTGGCGTCGACGTCGACGGGTATGCCGTTGCGGGCCTGCCAGTCCTGGACGGCGGCGACGGTGGCGGCGTCGAACGTGCTGTTCACCGGCACCGCGTAGCCCCGGTGGGTGAGCAGGTACTGCACCACCCGCACCGAGGGGGAGCTGACGAACCGCCACAGGTCCGGCCAGCGCCGGGCCGGCACGTCGCCGAGGCTGGTGCCCAGCTCGCGGAAGACCCGCCTGCGCAGCTCCGGGAACTGCCGGTAGAACGCCGCTCCGGGGCACGCGGTGGTGCGGAAGTCCCAGTGGCCGAAGATGTCGTGGGCGTGCAGGCCGTACTGCCGGCCGATCGTGGCGCAGAGCGCGACCAGCGAGTCCAGCAGCGCCTCCGGCGGGGTCTCGTCGACGTACGTGCCCTCGTTCTCGATGCCGATGGCACGCCCGTTCTCGCCCGGGCAGTGCGCCGAGACCATCTGCCGGTCGCCGGCGGCCAGCCGTTCCAGGCTGCCGTGCCGGCCCTCCAGCACGTAGCCCCCGCGGCTGACGGTGAAGTGCTGGCCGGTGTCCGACCAGCCGTTGCCGTCCATGTGCAGGTCCTGGCAGTCCCGGGCCAGCTTCACGGCCTGCTCGCGGGAGTAGTCGGTGACGTTGGGGAACGCCATGTGATGCACGATGATCTTGTTGGTGGCGATCTCGCTGACCGACAGGGGATCGGCCGGCGGCCGGGCGCCCCACTCGTCGCAGCCGATGATCCAGTCGAGGTCCGAGCCGGTCGCCGCCCGCGCGGAGGCGGGGGACGCGAGCTGCGTGCCGACGACGGCGACCGTGGCCGCGCCGAGCCCGGCCCGCAGCAGGGTGCGGCGGTCGAGCTCCGGATGGTCGAAGTGCATGGCATCTCCTCTGTGGCCGACGACGGCGCGTGAGTGAAAAGGAGCTCCAGGAGCAATGCGTGATGTGGAGGATATTGCCAACACCGGGGCGCGCGCCAGGGGTCAGTCGCCGTCCCGCCGGCCCACGTCGCTTCACCTAGCCTCCTAGGATGCATTACGCGGCGTGCGCCGCGCCACCACACCGGACCCTGCCCACAGCACGACGGAACAGGCGGAGCGGGGGATGCGTTGCGCCGATGGCCGGATGGACGACGCCGGTCACAATGAGCGGCGTCGGATTCGAGGTGTGTGCGGGCAAGCGGCCCGGGGGAGCGGTGGAGACCGTCGAATGAGCGCCAACAGCTGGCTGGTTTCCGGCTACACCGAGGTTCGTGAGCTGGGTTCGGGCGCGTCGGGTCGGGTGGTGCTGGCCACCCACGACGCGACCGGCACCCCGGTCGCCGTGAAGTACCTCGTCGGTGGCCTCGGCGGTGACCCGTCGTTCCGTGAGTCCTTCCGTGCCGAGGCCCGTCTGCTGGCCGACATCGACGACCCGCACGTCTCCCGCCTTTACGAGTACGTCGAGTCGCCCACCGGCGCGGCGATCGTCATGGAGCTGGTCAACGGCGTATCGCTGCGGCAGATGCTGCGCGCCAACGGGCCGACCGGCCCGGAGGCGGCGCTCTGCGTCCTCAAGGGCTCGTTGGCCGGCCTGGCGGCCGTCCATGACCGGGGCGTGGTGCATCGCGACTACAAGCCGGAGAACGTGCTGGTCACCGCCCAGGGGGAGAGCAAGCTCGCCGACTTCGGCATCGCCATGCCGATCGGCGGCGAGTCGAGCACCACCGTCACGGGCACGCCCCGCTACATGGCGCCGGAGCAGTGGACGGGCGCGGCTGCCGCCCCGGCCTGCGACATCTACGCCGCGACGGCGACCTTCTACGAGTGCCTGACCGGCCGTCCCCCGTACGACGGGCGGAGCTTGTTGGCCCTGCGCGACCAGCATGCCAGCGCGCCGGTGCCCACCGATCCGGCCCCGCCGCCGGTGCACGAGCTGCTGCGCCGGGGGATGGCCAAGCGGCCCGACGAGCGGCCGCAGCCGGCGCAGGTCTTCCTCGGGATCCTGGAGCAGGTCGCGGGCGGGGCGTACGGGCCGGGCTGGGAGGAGCGCGGGGTGCGGGAGTTGGCCCGGCGGGCCGCCCTGTTGGCCGTGTTCTTCCCGTTCCCGGACTCCTCGGGCGGCAGCACGAGCGTGGCGAGCACGGTGCTCGGGTCGGATGCCGGCTTCGGCGTCCGGCGGGAGATCCGCACCGGTCGGCGTATGCGTACGGGTCGGGCCCGCACGGCTCTGGTGGGTGGGGCGTTGGTGGCGGCGGTGCTGGTGGGCGGCGCGGGTTACCGGTACGCCTCGGGCGCCGAGCCCGACGTCGCGCCGGTGGGTGCCAAGGAGCCGAGCGGGGCGGTGACGCCGGTTTCGGGCGGTGGGTCGGCGTCGGCCTCGCCGGAGGTCGCGGTGAGCCCGTCGGGCGGCACTGCGACGCCCGCGCCGACGTCGGCGAGTCCGACGGTGGCGGCCCCGACCACGGGTGCGCCGGCCACGACGCGCCCGCCGTCGCCGACGAGCCGGCCCACGCGGACGGTGCCCCCCACTGCCAGCCCGGGTGCGAGCACGTCGCCGCCGCCGTCGGATGTCACCGCGCCGTCGGTGGGGTCGCCGAGCACCGCGTTGACGACGTTGGAGCCGGAGAACTGCAAGTACGGGCCGAGGTCGACGTCGGTGTCGGTGAGTGTCACCGACGATCGTTCGGCGGCGGGGGAGTTGCGGGTGTCGTTCCGGTACACCGTGGGTCGGGTTTCCGCGACGGTGGGGATGGCGTCGGTGGGGAAGGACGTCTTCCAGGGCACGTTGGGCCCGTTCGCGACGCCGGAGACGGCGGTTCGTATCCCGGTGTCCGTCACGGCGGTCGATGCTGCGGGCAACTCCGCGGGGCCGGTGGGGCCGGTGTACGTGAGCCTGCAGTCGTTCTGTACGCCGGGTTGATCGGCGGTGGGGGTTCAGAGGTGGACGGAGGGGCGGCGTTGAGTAGTGCGGACGAGCCGACGGAGGCGCTGCCGGGTGTGGGCGCGTCGGGTCGGGTGGAGCCGACCGTGGACCTGGGGCGCACGGCGGATCTGGGTTGGACGGTCGGGTTGGGGCGTACGGAGGTGTCCGGGGCGGGTTCGGAGGCGACGGTGGTGGGGTCGGGGGCGTCTCGTACCGCTTTCACGGAGCCTGCGGTGGCGACCGTCGCGGGTGGCGAGACGCGGTTCGGTCCGGGGGTGCCGGTGGGGCCGCCGTCGGCTCCGGCCTGGCCGCGGTCGGGGCCGCCGCCGGTGGGGCGGTCCCGGTCGGTGTGGCGTCGGGTGGTCTCGGTGTTGTCCACCCTGCTGACGGTGGTGTTGCTGGTGGCTGTGGGGTTGTTCCTGTGGCAGCGGCTGAGCCCGTTGGAGATCGAGGGGGTCACCGTCGCGGTGGTCGAGCCGGCGGGAGACCGGTGTGACGTGACGGTGGAGGTGGTGGCGACGGTGCGGACGAATGGCAACGCCGGCACGATCCGTTACCAGTGGTTGCGTTCCGGTTCGCCGCCGGGTGGTGTGGTCAGCGAGCGGGTCGGTCGGGGGCAGCGGTCGGTGGGCTTGCCGTTGAGGTGGTCGTTCGCGGGTGTGGGCGTGGCTCGGGAGACGGCGACGGTGAACATTGTGGAGCCGTCGGTGGCGCAGGCGGGTACGGAGGTCCGGTACACCTGTCGTGTTCGGTGAGGGTCGGGCCGGGGTGTCGTTTGCGCGCGGGTGGGTCGGGGTAGAGCGGACGGTTGTTCGCTGTCCCTGGTGTGGAGGATCGGTGCGATGAGAGACGACTTCGGCGACGCGGTGGGCGACGCTCTGCGTGGGGTGCTGCTTTTCCTGCCCAGGGCGGTGGGTTTCGTGGCGATCCTGGCGGTGGGTTGGTTGGTCGCCAAGGCTGTGGTGCGGGTGGTGGGCAGGGTGTTGGAGCGGGTCGGGTTCGACCGTGCGGTGGAGCGCGGGGGGATCAAGGCGGCGTTGGCCCGGTCGCGGTACGACGCGAGTGACATCGTGGCGAAGCTGGCGTATTACGGGGTGCTGTTGGTGACGTTGCATCTGGCGTTCGGTCTGTGGGGGCCGAATCCGGTCTCGGATTTGATCGCGGTGGTGGTGGCCTGGTTGCCGAGGGCGTTCGTGGCGATCGTGATCGTGGTGGTGGCTGCCGCGATCGCTCGGGCGGTGCGGGACATCATCAGCAGTGCGTTGGGTGGGTTGTCGTACGGGCGGGTGTTGGCGGGCGTGGCGTCGGTGTTCATCGTGGGGTTGGGGGTCATCGCGGCGCTCAATCAGGTGGGGGTGGCGACGGCGGTGACGACGCCGGTGTTGGTGGCGGTGCTGGCGACGGTGGGCGGGATCCTGGTGGTTGGTGTCGGTGGTGGGTTGGTGCGTCCGATGCAGAGTCGGTGGGAGTCGTGGTTGAGTCGGGCGGAGCGGGAGTCGCGGGTGGTGGCGACGCACGCGCGGGCGTATCGGGCGGGGCGGCGGGATGTGGCGGAGCGGTTGGCGGCGGCGGCTTCGCCGGAGGCCGGGGAGGATGCCGATCGGACGCAGGTGGTGCCTCGGGTGGGTGAGGAGTCGGAGGTGACGCGGCCGATTCCGCCGTTGGGGCAGCGTGGTGGGGGGCGTGAGGCTGTGGTGGGTGACGAGGAGGCGACGGTGGTCATTCCTCGGCCGGGCGGGGGTGGCGTCGGCCGGTGAGGTGGGGGCTGCTGGCGTCGGCCGGGGTGGTGGGGTTCAGTCTGGTTGTGCGTCGAGGTAGACCCAGCGGCCGTTTTCTCGGGTGAAGCGGCTGTGCTCGGTGAGGGTCGCGGGGCGGCCGGCCTGGCGGTAGTGGGCGCGGAAGGTGACGGTGCCGGTGGTGTCGAGCAGGCCGCCTCGTTCGGTGTGGAGGATGTCCAGTCGGGTCCATCGTTGGCTGGGTTGGGGGCGTAACTGGGTGGGTCGGGTGGAGGTGTGCCAGCTGCGCAGCAGGTAGGTGGTGTCGCCGAGGGCGTAGGCGCTGTATCGGGAGCGCATGAGTGCTTCGGCGGTGGCGGCGTCGGCGTCGCCTCGGTGGAGTTTGCCGCAGCAGTCGGGGTAGGGCTGGGCGGTGCCGCAGGGGCAGGGGGTGGTTGCCGGGTTGCGGTGTCGTTTTGCCACGTGGTCATCCTGCCGTAGTGGTGCGAAAAGGGCCGGCCCCGGTGGGGGCCGGCCCTTTCGGTGGTTGGGTCAGGAGGTGGCGTAGCCGCGGGTGGCGATCCAGTCGGCGAGGTGGTCGACGGTGATCCAGTAGCTGGCCTGGTCGGGGTTGGCGGAGTCGGCGATCTTGACGGTGTGGCCGTTGTCGCGGTAGCCGACGACGCTGATGTAGTGGCCGCCTTCGAAGGAGTGGGTGACGCCGTCGGTGTCGGTGGTGGTGCCGGCGATGTTGGCGACGACTGCGCGGCCGTTGTCGACGGTGCGGACGATGTCGGTGCGCAGGGTGTTGGTCTGCTTGTCGTCTGCCTTGCCGGTGCGGATCTCGACGCTGCGGTAGGCGTCGGCCTTGCCGGTCTCCTTGTTGAGGACGGGGGTGATGTCGTTGATGGAGTTGGTGCCGGCCTCGGTGGTGCCCATCTCCTTGGCCATGGTGTCCACGTCGATGTTCTTGCCCTGCACGCTCAGCGCGTTGCGCGCCGCCGCCGGGCCGCAGTAGTAGAAGTTCGGCTGCGCCTCGTAGCGCACGTCCAGCTGACGCTCACCCGCCGCACGACGTTCGGCCTGCACCGACGCGACCCGCTCCACGGAAGCAGGGGCAGGGGCGGCCTGCGCGGCCAGCGCCGGACCCGCGATCCCACCAGCGGTCGCAGCGACACCGGCAACGGTCAGGGCGGTACGACGAATCAGATCGGTACGCATAACAGCGTGCTCCTCTGCTCGGGGGAAACGGCACCGCGAAAGGGGCATACGCGCGGCGGCACCGCGAGAAAGACTTGGGGGGACGACATCCGGCGGCCAGGGGATGGCCTGCACGGGGCGTCGGGAGGGTGTAACGACCCTGGCCCGTCCGCCATTCCCCGACCCGCGACCGGGCTCGTAGGGAGTGGGGTGGACCGGGGGCCGACCGGGCGGCAGAGCCCGGTCGCATGCCATGTACAACGCCCCCGCCCCCGACCCGATTCCGCCCCCGGGGTGACCCGGGCCACCGGACACCGGGGGACGAATCGGACGGTCGGCCGTCGCTCGTGTGTGCTGGGGTGTCAGAGCCAGCCGGAGCGGCGGAACAGCCGGTGCAGGGTGAGTGCGGCCGTGGCCATGAGCAGCAGTGCGGCGCCGTAGCCGTAGCGCCAGTGCAGTTCGGGCATGTGGGTGAAGTTCATCCCGTAGATGCCGGCGACGGCGGTTTGGGTGGCGGCGATGGCGGCCCAGGCGGCGATTTTGCGCATGTCGTTGTTCTGTTCGACGGCCAGTTGCGCGAGTCGGGACTGCAGGATCGAGTTGAGCAGGTCGTCGTAGGCGTTGACGCGGTCGACTGCGCGGGCGAGGTCGCCGTCGACGTCGGCGAACCAGCGGCGTAGGGCCGGGGGTGGGCCGTCGGTGGGTGGGCCGGCCAGGGTGCGCAGTGGTGCCTGTGCGGGCAGTACGGCGCGTTTGAGTTCGACGATTTCTCGTTTGAGTTGGTAGATGTGTGGGATGTCGGCGGTGCGTTCGCGGGCGAAGACGGTTTCTTCGAGTCGTTCGAGGTCTGTTTCGACGTGGTTGGCGACGTCGAGGTACTGGTCGACCATGCGGGCGCAGATGGCGTATGCGACGGCCCAGGGGCCTTCGGCGAGGATGGCGCGGCGGTGTTGGAGGTCCTGGCGGACGGTGGTGAGTGCGCCGGGTGCGCCGTGGCGGACGGTGACGACGAATCGGTCGCCGAGGAAGATCATGACGTCGCCGGTGTCGATGACCTCGGAGGTGTCGGTCAGTTCGGTGTGTTCGACGTATGCGGCGGTGCGGAGTACGAGCAGGGTGATGTCGTCGTGGTGTTGCAGGGTGGGTCGGTGTCCGTCGGTGAGGGCCTGGTTGACGTGGAACTCGTCGAGGCCGAAGGTGTGGCCGACTGCGGTCATGGCGGCGGGGGTGGGGTCGTGTAGGCCGAGCCAGACGAAGGAGCGGCGGTTGCGGCGGCTGTGGGCGTGGGCGTCGGCGTAGTGGGGGCGGCCGGGTTGGCGTTGGCCGTTGACGTAGACGGCGCAGTCGACGACGGCGTCGGGGTTGGTCGGCTGGGGGGTGGGTGGTGTGGTGCGGGTGGGGCGGCGTAGTGCGCGTCGGAGCAGGTCGGGCAGTGTGGCGCGTCGTCTGGTCGGTGCGGGTTGTGGGTCCACCGGTCACCTCCGCCTTGCGGGGACTGACGGCAACCGTAGGGGATCTTCGGGTGTGGTGGTGGGTCAGGGCACGGCGGTGGCGGAGACGATGATGTTGTCGGGGTAGGTGTGGTGGCGTGGGTCGAAGCGTCCGCCGCAGGTGATGAGGCGGAGTCGGGGTGTGGGGCTGGGGCCGTAGACGAGGGCGGTGGGGAACCGGTTCTTGGGGTAGGCGGCGGTGCTGTCGACGGTGAAGGTGGCGGTGCGGTTGTCGGCGCGGGTGATGTGGATGGGGTCGCCGGGTTTGAGGCGGCCGAGGTCGAAGAAGACGGCGGGGCCGGTTTCGCGGGAGTCGACGTGTCCGACGATGACGGCGTTGCCGGTTTCGCCGGGGCTGACGCCGAGGCGGTACCAGCCGGCGGTGGGTGGGTCTGCTGGGGGGACTTCGAGTTGGCCGTCGGTGGTGGCGGCGACGGGCGTCACGTCGGCGTGTACGTCGATGGTGGGGATGGTGATGCGCAGGGGGGTGGCGCGGGGCAGTGGTGGTGCGGGGCTGGTGGTGGCGGTGGGGTTGGGGGCGGGGTTGGGGTGGGGTGGTTGCGGTGGGGTGCGGGTCGCGGCGGCGGTGAGGAGTCCGAGTCCGGCGGTGGCGGTGAGGGTGGTCAGTGCGATGGCGGCCCGGGGGGTGTGGTAGGGGGCGGCCACGGGTGTCCTCCTTTCGTGGGTGTGGGACGGGTGCCCGCGTCGGCGGTGGGCCGGCGCGGGCACCCGTGGCTGGGCCTGGTGTGGTTCAGGCTGGCGCGGTGGCGCGGCGGCGGCGTCGGGTGAGGATGAGTGCGCTGGTGGCGGCGGCTGCGACGAGGGTGCTGCCGGCGGCGAGCAGGCCGGTGTTGTCGCTGTCGGTGCCGGTGCCGGCGGGTGCGGCGCCGATTGGGGTGACGGTGAAGGTGGCGCTGCCTGAGGAGGTGCCGTCGCCGCAGGTGGCGGTGACCGTGTAGGTGCCGAGGGTGAATCCGGCGGTGAACAGTTCGGCGCTGAGTCCGCCGCCGGCTGCGGCGGTGGTGGAGCGGACGTTCTGGTCGCGGTCGGGTCCGGTGACGTGGAAGATCGCGTCGCCGGATTTCGGGTTGCAGGTGGAGGTGAGGACGACGGTGCCGCCGACCGGGGTGGTGGCTGGGGAGACGGTGGTGTCGGCGAGGGCGGCGGCGGGGAGCAGGAGTGTGCCGAGGCCCGCGCCGAGCGCGGCCGATCCGAGAATTGACTGGGTCTTCATACGCGTGTTCCCTCACTTTTCGTCCGCTGTCGCGTGGGACGTCGTTCGGGTGGCCAACTCCGTGTGTCGCACCGGTGTGTCCCACACTAGGAGGGTTGGGTTCACGATCCGGTGAGAATGAGAATTCTTCGTTGCCGTCACGTGGCGGTGCTGGCGGGGCGGTTTCGGTGGGTCGTCCGTGCCAGAGTTGTGATCATGGATACGGGGATGGTCACTGCTGACGTTGCGGGCACCTGGACCTTGGGTGACCTCACGGTCAACCGGATCGGGTTGGGCGCGATGCGGCTCACGCGGGCCGCGGATGGCGGGCCGAGCGACCGGGGGCGGGCGGTCGGGGTGCTGCGCCGGGCCGTCGAGTTGGGTGTCAACCACATCGACACGGCCGCCTTCTATTTTTCGGCGTCGCGTTCGGCGAATGAGCTGATCAACGCGGCTCTCGCGCCGTACCCGGAGGATCTGGTGATCGCGACGAAGGTGGGGCCGGGCCGGGACGCGTCGGGGCGGTGGTTGCCGTTGGCGCGGCCCGACGAGTTGCGGGGGCAGGTGGAGGAGAACCTGCGTCAGCTCGGCCGCGACCACCTGGACCTGGTGAATCTGCGGCAGGCCGGGCTGGAGTCGGTGGCCGAGCATTTCGGGGCGTTGGCCGAGCTGCGCGACGCGGGCCTGATCCGGCACCTGGGCATCTCCAACGTCCGTCCGCAGCACCTGCCGCAGGCGCAGGCCGTCGCGCCGGTGGTGTGTGTGCAGAACGCCTACGGTCTGGGGTTCCGGCCGGGTCACGACCAGTTCGTGCGGGACTGCGCGGCGCAGGGTGTGGCGTACGTGCCGTTCTTCTCGCTGGCGACCACGGGCCGGGAGGCGGGTGCGGTCGGCGCGGAGGACCCGGAGGTGCGGGCGGTCGCCGCGGCCCACGGGGTGTCCACCGCGCAGGTTCGGCTTGCCTGGACGCTGGGGCGGGGCCCGAACGTAATGGCGATCCCGGGCACGGGCGACCCGGATCACCTGGTCGCCAACGTCGCGGCGGGTGCGGTGCGGTTGACCGACGACGACCTGGCCCGGTTGGAGGCGGTGCACCAGCGCCGCGAGTGACTGGGCGGTGGTCGGCGCGGCCGGTGGCGGGGCAGGTCGGGTGGTGTGACAGCGTGTCGGGGTGAATGGTGGCGCGCCGGTCGACGTCGACGTCGCCCTGGTTGGCGGCGGGGGCGCCGCGTCGCTGGTCCTGGCGGCCCTGGACCGGCACGGGCTGCGGGGGTTGCGGGTCGCCGTGGTGGATCCGGTGCGTCGGCGTGGCCAGGATCGCACGTGGGCGTTCTGGGGCCGTCCCGGTGGTGATCTCGACGGGGCGCTCAGCGCCAGTTGGGGTCAGGTCGAGGTGGTCACGCCGGCTCGCCGGCGGGTTCTGGACCTGACGCCGTTGCGGTATGCGATGGTGCGGTCGGCTCCGGTATATGCGCGGGCGGCGCGGGCGGCGCGGCGGCTGGGGGCGGTGCGGTTCGACGCGGCGGTGGCGGGGCTCGACGACGACGGCGCGCGGGTGGTGGTGCGCGACGGGGATGGTGTGCCGTTGGTGCGGGCGTCGTGGGTGCTCGACTCGCGTCCCCGGCCGCCGGCGAGGCCGGGCCGGACGAGTTGGTTGCAGCACTTCCGGGGCTGGTGGGTCGCCTCGGAGGCGGCGTTGTTCGATCCGCGGCGGGCGGTGTTGATGGATTTCCGCACCCCGCAGCCGCAGCGGGGGGTGTCGTTCGGTTACGTGTTGCCGGTCAGCGACCGGTTCGCGTTGGTGGAGTACACCGAGTTTTCTCCGGCCCGGTTGACCGGCGACGGGTACGACCGGGCGTTGCGCGGCTATCTGGGGCGGCTCGGGTGGGATCCGGCGGCGCTGGTGGTGCGGGAGGTGGAGGACGGGGTGATTCCGATGACCGACGCGCCGTTTCCGCGGCGTCCCTCGCCGCGGGTGGTGCGGTTGGGCACGGCGGGCGGCGCGACGCGGCCGTCGACGGGGTTCACGTTCTCGGCGATGCTGCGGCAGGCCGAGCAGGTGGCGGTGGCGTTGGCTGGTGGGCGGGCGCCGGTGCCGGCGCCGGCGTATCCGCGGCGGCACCTGTGGATGGACGCGGTGGCGTTGCGGGCCCTGGACACGGGCCGGGTCGGTGGTCCGGAGTTCTTCGACCGGCTGTTCGACCGTAATCCGGCGTCGCGGGTGTTGCGGTTCCTCGACGGTGACACCGGGGTGGGGGAGGAGTTGGCGGTGATGCGGTCGAGTCCGCTGGCGCCGATGACGGCGGCGGTGGTCGGTGACGCGGTGGGGCGGTTGCGTGGTCGGCTGCGCCGCCCTTGAGGCCGGGCTGTGGTCGGGCGAGGCCGTCAATGCCGGCGTCGCGGAATGCGGCCCCGGCGGTGGTCGGGGCGCGCGGTAGGTTGCGGGCATGGTGGATGCGGCGGCCGGTGGGGTCGTGGAGATCTGGACCGACGGGGCGTGCAGCGGCAATCCGGGGCCGGGGGGTTGGGGTGCGGTGCTGCGCTACGGCGTCCACGAGCGGGACCTGTGCGGGGGAGAGGCGACGCCGACGACCAACAACCGGATGGAGTTGATGGCGGCGATCCGGGCGTTGGAGAGCCTGACCCGGCCGGTGACGGTGCGGTTGCACACCGACAGCACCTATGTGCGTAACGGCATCACCGGTTGGTTGGCCGGGTGGAAGCGCAACGGGTGGGTGACGGCGGCGCGGCAGCCGGTCAAGAACGCCGACCTGTGGCAGCGGCTGGAGGCGGCCTGCGCCCGGCACGAGGTGACCTGGCTGTGGGTGAAGGGACACAACGGGCATCCGGAGAACGAGCGGGCCGATGCTCTGGCCGGGCGGGGCATGGCCGAGGCGCGGGCGGGGGCGGGGGCACCGGCCCGGCGGGGGTGACGTTGCGTCACGGTATGGGGGTTGTGTCGACACGCGCCGATGGGTAGCGTTGCGAATCGATGGCGTTACCCTCAGTTGTCACGGGAGGTGTCCGCGTGACCGCGACCGCCGCTACCGACCTGCCGCTCTGGCCGGCATCCACTCTCGACCATGGCCCGTTCGCGCTGCTCGACGAGGAGCAGCGGCGCCGGCTCACCGGGCCGGTGACCCGGGTGCGGCTGCCCACCGGCACGCCCGCCTGGCTGGTCACCCGGCACGCCGACGTGCGCCAGGTGCTGCGTCACCCCGGTTTCAGCGCCGACCTGGAGCGTCCCGGGTTTCCGCTGCAACGTCCCCTGCCCCCGCAGACGGAAACGGACCGGCAGGGCGGCTTCATCCGCATGGACGGTGAGGAGCACTCCCGGCTGCGCCGGATGCTCACCGCCGAATTCATGATCAAGAATGTGCGGCGGATCGAGCCGTTGATCCAGCAGACCGTCGACGCGGCGCTGTCCGACCTGGCCGCGGCCGGCCCGCCCGCCGACCTGGTCGAGACGTTCGCCCTGCCGGTGCCGTCCATCGTGATCTGCCATCTGCTCGGCGTCCCCTACGCCGACCACGACTTCTTCCAGGCCCGCAGCCGCACCCTACTCGATCGCACGACGTCGACGGAGCTGGTCCGGGCCCACGCGCAGGAGCTGCGCGACTACGTGCGCGAGCTGATCATCGCCCGCCGCGGCGACAGCGGCGGCGACGACCTGATCAGCCGGTTGGTGCGCGACCGGGTGGCCACCGGGCAGCTCACCGTCGACGAGCTGGTCGGCATGGCCCTGCTGCTGCTCGTCGCCGGCCACGAGACCACGGCCAACATGATCGGCCTGAGTACCCTGTTGCTGCTGCGCGAGCCGAGCCGCTTCGCGGCGCTGCGCGAGGCCCCGGACCGGGCGGCCGAACTGGTCGAGGAGCTGCTGCGCTACCTCAGCGTGATCCGCATGGGGCTGCCCCGGCTGGCCCTGGTCGACGCCGAGATCGGTGGCCAGGTCATCCGGGCGGGCGAGGGCGTCATCGCGGTGCTGTCGCTGGCCAACCGTGACCCGGAGGTCTTCGACGACCCGGAGGAGTTCGACCCGTACCGGCAGGCCCACCAGCACCTCGCGTTCGGTTTCGGGGTGCACCAGTGCATCGGTCAGCCGCTGGCCCGCGCCGAGCTGCGCATCGCCCTGGTGGGGTTGGCCCAACGGTTCCCGACCCTGCGCGCCGAGGTCGGGCCGCAGCAGGTGTCGACCCGGGCCACGTCGGTCGTGTTCGGCCTCAACAGCCTGCCGGTGACCTGGTGAGCCAGGTGGGTGTGGTGCAGGTGGCGGTGGACCGGGACAGGTGCTGCGGGTCCGGCAACTGCGTGGTCGCCGCGCCGGAGGTCTTCGACCAGGACGACACCGACGGGCTGGTGCTGCTGCGGCGGCCCACGCCGCCGCCGGAGGCGGCCGACCGGGTCCGCCGCGCCGTGCAGACGTGCCCGGCCGGCGCCATCCACCTCACGTCGACGACGGGACCCTGACGGTGCGGGGCCGCCGCCGGGGTCAGGTTTCCCGGGAGGGGTCGGCGGCGCCGGAGACGGCGTCGACGTCGTAGCCGGCCCGGCTGGTGTCCCGGGCCGGGCGGGCCTGTTCCGCCGGCAGGTCGGCGAAGTCGTCCCCGCTGTCGGTGCTGGTGCGCACCGAATCGCCCGGCGGGCGCAGGGACGCCTCCATCGCCGGCACACCGTCCGGCTCGTCGGTGCTGGCGCGGTCGACACGTCGCTCACTGGTCATGGGGCAGTCGTGCCCGGCTGACCGGCCGGCAAACGTCCGGGCCGGCGGGGAACGCGGGCCGGCCGGGCGTTTGCCGGTCAGCGGCGTCGGCCCCGGCCCGCCGGGGCGGCGCTGCGGCGGCGGGCCGCGACGACCGGCAACGACCAGTGCGCGGGGCGGGTCAGCGCCGCCGGGAGACCGCTGCGGTGGTCGCCCCGGGCCGCGTCGACCTGCGACTGGTGTACGAACAGCGCGCCGCGCAGGTCCGCCCCCCGCAGATCCGCGCCGCGCAGGTCGGCGCCGGTGAGGTCGGCCAGCGTGAGGTCCACGCCGCGCAGGTCCGCCCCGAGCAGCACCGCGCCGCGCAGGTTCGCCCCGACCAGGTCGGCCCGGCGCAGGTCGGCGGCGACGAGCACCGCCCCCCGCCGGTCCGCGCCGGCCCGCTCGCCCCGAACCTGTTCGCTCACCCGCACCAGCAGCGGGTTCACCCGCCCCCGGTGCGCGTCGACGTCCACGGCGAGCACCTGGTCGGCGGTGCCGCCGGCCAGCCGCCGGGTCTGCGCCAGCGCCGCGTCCAGCTCGACGCGCAGCGGTCCCGGCCCGGTCAGCGCCGCCGCCTGCGTCAGATACCACAGCAGCTCGTGCAGGGGCCGCATCACGGCGAACACGTCGAACATGCGGGTCGCCTCGCCGGGGGCGGCCCGCCAGTCGCGGCCGGCGAAGGTGGCTTGGGCGACCCGTTGGCCCGCCCCGAAGCAGTCGAAGACGGTGCACCCGGCGAAGCCCCGGGCCCGCAGGTCCCGGTGGATGCCGCAGCGGAAGTCGTCGCCGAGGTTCGGGCAGGGCCGGCCGGCCGGCTTGTCCACGGCGAAGTCCGACGAGGCGGCGAACGCGGGCGCGACGCAGCACAGCCCGAAGCAGCGGGCGCAGTCGGCCCGCAGCTCGTCACCGGTGTCGGACATGTCGAGCCCTCCTCGCAGACGCCGCGGTGGCGCCGGCGACACCCCGGGGCCCCGCCCATTGTCCCGCCGGCCGGCCGCCACCCGGTCGGCAGGGGGCGTCGGGCCGGCGTCGCGCGGCTCCCGTCGGCCCTGCGCCCGGTCGCGCTGCCCGGGTCCGGCGTTGACCGCCGTCGACGGCGGTGGATAGTGTCCGGTCACCGCCTGCGACGGGAGACGTCATGGCCTGCGACCACGTCGACGTGCTGATCGTCGGCG
This sequence comes from Micromonospora sp. NPDC002575, assembly GCF_042889525.1. NCBI lineage: Bacteria > Bacillati > Actinomycetota > Actinomycetes > Micromonosporales > Micromonosporaceae > Micromonospora > Micromonospora sp. NPDC002575. The sequence continues at coordinate 18,760 of NZ_JBIARA010000009.1, forward strand.
CCGGCCTCTCCGGCGTCGGCGCCGCCTGCCACCTGCGCCGCGCCTGCCCCGACAAGACGTACGCGGTGCTGGAGGCGCGCGCCGCGATCGGCGGCACCTGGGACCTGTTCCGCTATCCGGGCGTGCGGTCGGACTCCGACATGTTCACCCTCGGCTACTCGTTCCGGCCGTGGACGAACCCGCGCGCCATCGCCGACGGCGAGTCGATCCGCGCCTACGTGCGCGACACCGCCCGGGAGCACGGGGTGGACCGGCACATCCGGTTCCGGCACCGGGTGCTCGCCGCGCGGTGGGACAGCGCCGCGGCCCGCTGGACGGTGCACGCCCGCCGCGACGACACCGGCGAGGACGTCACCGTCACCTGCGGGTTCCTGTTCGTCTGCTCCGGCTACTACCGCTACGACGCCGGCTACACCCCCGACCTGCCGGGCGTCGGCTCCTACACCGGGCGGCTGGTCCACCCGCAGCACTGGCCGGCCGACCTCGACCACACCGGCGCGCGGGTGGTGGTGATCGGCAGCGGCGCCACCGCCGTCACCCTCGTCCCGGCGCTGGCGCAGCGGGCCGCCCACGTCACCATGCTCCAGCGCTCACCCACGTACGTCATCGCGTTGCCGTCGCGCGACGTGCTCGCCGACGCGCTGCGGCGTCGACTGCCGGCGAAGGTCGTCCATCCGGTGGTGCGGTGGAAGAACGTGCTGCTCGGCACCGCCAACTTCCAGCTCAGCCGCCGCGCCCCGACGGTGGTCAAGCGGTTCCTGCGGCGCGCGGCCAAGGGCCGCCTCCCGGCCGGCTACGACGTCGACCGGCACTTCTCGCCCCGCTACGACCCGTGGGACCAGCGGCTGTGCGTGGCCCCCGACGGGGACCTGTTCGCCGCGCTGGGCTCCGGCCGGGCCGACGTGGTGACCGACCGGATCGACACGTTCACCCCCACCGGCATCCGGCTCGCCTCCGGCGTCGAGTTGACCGCCGACGTCGTCGTCACCGCCACCGGCCTCAACCTGCTCGCCCTCGGCGGCATGACGCTCACCGTCGACGGGCGCGGCGTCGACCTCGCCGCGACGGTCGCCTACAAGGGCATGATGCTGTCCGGGGTGCCGAACCTCGCGATGACCATCGGCTACACCAACGCCTCCTGGACGCTCAAGGCCGACCTCGTCGCCACGTACGTGTGCCGGCTGCTGCGGCACCTCGACGCCACCGGCCAGCAGATCGTCACCCCCCTCGCTCCCACCGGCGGCCCGCTGGAGCCGATCATCGACCTGAAGGCCGGGTACGTGCTGCGCGGCGTCGACGCGCTGCCCAAGCAGGGCGCGTCCGCGCCGTGGCGGCTGCACCAGAACTACGTCCGCGACGTGCTGCTCATGCGGCACGGCCGGCTCACCGACGCCGGCGTGCGGTTCTCCCGCGCCGGGCAGGCGTCCCCGACGCACCGCCGCGACCCGGCCCACCCGGCCGGCACCACCGCCGGCTGACCGGGCGGGGCGAAGGGAGATCGACGTGCGCAGGTTCGACTTCACGTCCGGCACCGCCGTGGTCACCGGGGCGGCCGGCGGCATCGGCGAGGCCCTCGCCCACGGCCTGGCCCGGCGCGGCACCGACCTGGTGCTGCTCGACCGCGACGCCGACCGGCTCGCCGCCGTGGCCGCCGCGCTGCGCGCCGCCCACCCCGGCCGGCGGGTCGACACGGTCGTGGTCGACCTGGCCGACGCGACCGCCACCGCCGGGGTGGCCGAGCAGCTGCGGCGGCGGCACCCGCGGCTGCGGCTGCTGGTCAACAACGCCGGCGTCGCGTTGGGCGGCCGATTCGACCAGGTCACCCTGGACGAGTTCGGGTGGGTGCTCGACGTCAACTTCCGGGCCGTGGTGCAGCTGACCCACGCCCTGCTGCCCGCCCTGAAGGCCGAGCCGGGCGCGCACCTGGTCAACGTGTCCAGCCTCTTCGGGCTCATCGCCCCCGCCGGGCAGGCCGCCTACTCGGCCAGCAAGTTCGCCGTGCGGGGCTTCACCGAGGCGCTGCGCCACGAGCTGGCCGGCGACGGGGTCGGGGTGACGTGCGTGCATCCCGGCGGCATCCGTACCCGCATCGCCGCCGACGCCCGTGTCGGCAGCGGCGTGTCCGCCGCGGAGTACGAGGCCGCCCGCCGCCGCTTCGAGCGGCTGCTGTCCATCGACCCGGCCACCGCCGCCGAGGCCATCCTGCGCGGGGTGCAGCGGCGTCGGGGCCGGGTGTTGATCGGCTGGTCGGCGCGGCTGCCCGACCTGCTGGCCCGGCTCGCCCCCGCCGGCTACGGCCGGCTGCTCGCCCTCGCCGTGAACCGGGCTGCGGGGCCGGCGGCCGACGCGAACGCGAACCAGCCGGCGACGCCCGTTCCCGCCGCGGGCCGGCCCGGCGGGCCGGCGGCCAACGCCGCCGCGCCGGTGCCGGCCCGCGGGCCGGCGGAGCCGGAGTGAGCGACCCGGCCGACACCGTCGTCACCGTGCGGGGACGCGCCGCCCGGTGCCGGGTCGCCGGCGACGGCCCGCCCGTGGTGCTGCTGCACGGCATCGGCCGCACCCTCGCCGACTTCGCCGAGCTGCACGAGCGGCTCGCCCCCGACCATCGGGTGATCAGCGTCGACCTGGCCGGGCACGGCGGATCCGCGCCGCTGGACGAGCCGCACACCCTGCCGGCGCTGGCCCGGGCCACCGCCGACTGCCTCGACGCGCTGGGCGTGCCCGGCCCCGCCCACCTGCTCGGCAACTCCCTCGGTGGCGCGGTCGCCATGCGGCTGGCCGTCGACGACCCGGCCCGCGCGGCCAGCCTGGTGCTCGTCGGCAGCGCCGGCTTCGGCCGGGAGGTGACCGTCGCGTTGCGGCTGCTGGCGGTGCGGCCGCTGGGCCGGCTGCTGCTGCGGCCGAGCCGGGCCGTGACCCGCCGCGTCGAGCGGGCCCTGTTCCACGACCGGCGGCACGTCACCGCCGCCCGCCTCGCCGCGGCGATGACGGCGGCCCGCCGCCCACACGCCGCCCGGGTGATGCGCGAACTCGTCGGCAGCCTCGGCACGTGGCGGGGCGTCGCCGCGCCGTGGCGTCAGGAGCTGCTCGACGCGGTGGCCCGGCTGGACCTGCCCGTCCTGGTCGTCTGGGGCGACCGGGACCTGATCCTGCCGGCGGCCCACCTCGACGCCGCACGGGCCCGGCTGCCCCGGGCCCGCACCCACCTGTTCGCCGACACGGGGCACCTGCCGCAGGTCGAGCGGGCCGAGGAGTTCCACCGCCTCGTCACCGGCTTCTGGGCGGTCCGGGCCGCCGACTGCTGAGGCGCGCCCGGTCAGGGCGGGCTGCTGCCGCGCTTGTCCTCCTGCGCCAGCACCGCGTCACGCAGCTGCGGATCGTCGCGTTCGGCCAGCTCCGCGGCCAGCCGCGCGTCGGCGGCGAGGCGGTCGCGGTTGCGGTGCAGGAACGCGTCGAACCCCCCGGTGTACGGGCAGGCCAGGTCGCCCAGCGTCGTCTCCGGCTGGTAGCGGCACCCCGTGCAGTAGTCGCTGAGCTCGTCGACGTAGCGGCCGTCGACGGCGTACGGGCGGGTGTCGATGCGGCCCAGGTCGGCGTACTGGCTCATGCCGATCACGGTCGCGTTCATCACCCAGTCGACGCCGTCGACGAAGCAGTCCCGGAACCAGTCCGCCAGCTCCGCCGGCCGCCAGCCCCGCTGCAACGCGTAGTTGCCGAGCACCAGCAGGCGCTGCGCGTGGTGCGCCCAGGCGCGGTCGCGGACCCCGGCGAGCACGTCGGCCAGGCAGCGCGCCTCCACGGCGTCGGCGTCCAGGCCGGCGAACCAGTCGGGCAGCGGCTCGGTCGCGGCCAGCCAGTCGGCGCCCCGGTGCCCCGGCTCGAAATACCAGTAGAGCTGCCAGAGGAACTCCCGCCAGCCCAACAGCCCCCGGATGAACGGCTCCACCGCCGCCAGCGACGCGGCGCCCTCCCGCCAGGCGCCCTCGGCGGCCCGGATCGCCTGCGCCGGGTCGAGCAGCCCCAGGTTGAACGACGACGACAGCACGCTGTGGGTCAGCAGCGGGTCGCCCGCGCTCATCACCTCCTGGTAGCGGCCGTAGTCGGGCAGCCGGTGCGCCACGAAGTGCCGCAGCCGCGCGTCGGCCTCGGCGTGGGTGGCCGGGTAGCGGCGCGGGCCGTCGCGGCCGAGGAACCGCACGCCGTCGCGCTCCCAGCGGTCCAGCTCGTCGCGGACCTCCGCGTCGATGTCGTCCTCCACGATCGGCGGGGGAGCCGGCGCGACCAGCCCGGCGCCGGCGTCGGCGCGGCGGGGGCGGCGGGGGACCCGCCCGGGCGGGCCGTCGAACACGCCGTGCTCGCGGCGGGCCCAGCGGTAGAAGTCGGACACCCGCAACGGCGCCCTGCGGTCGGCGTCGGCCCACGCCGCGAAGTCTTCCCGGCGGACGAGGAAACCACGCGGCGGCAGGATGGCCAGCCCCGGCACCGAGCGGGCGAAGGCCAGCCCGGCCCGCGACGGCGGGTGGCAGACCTCGACCGGTCCGTCGACGCGCTGCAGGGCCTGCCGGAACGTGTCGGCGCGTACCAGCAGGGCCCGGTCGCCCAGTTCGGCGGCGCGGTGCCGCAGCGCGGAGAGCAGCAGGTGCGCCTTCTGCCGGTGCATCGGGCGGCGTCGGAACAGCTCCCGGGCCTCCACGAGCAGCACCGGCTGCGCCGCGTCGTCGAGGAAGTGGGGCCCGAGTTGATCGGCGAGCAGCCACCGGCGGCGGGAAGACATGTGTCGATTCTGCCCAGTCCGTTCCGATGCCGCCGCCCGGCACCGGCGTGTCCATGAGGTGGCGCACGCCACAGCGCCGCCCGGGTGGCTCGCCTCACGCTCCGCCCGCCCGTTGCGGACACCTGACCGATCGACGCCCATCATAGATACATGACGCATCCCGGCCGTGCGGTGAGCGTGGCCGCCACCGCCGAGGCGAGCACCGCGTCCGGCCGCCGGGCCGTCGGGGTCTGGGCCGTCGCCCTCGGCGCGTACGTGGCGGCGGTGTTCCACCGCGGCTCGCTCGGCGTCACCGGCGTCGACGCGGCGCACCGCTTCGACATCAGCGCCTCCGCGCTGGCCACCTTCACCGTCGCCCAACTCGCCGTCTACGCGGCGATGCAGGTGCCCGTGGGCGTGCTGCTCGACCGGTACGGCTCCCGCCGGCTGCTCGTGGCCGGCGGCGCGCTGATGGTCGCCGGTCAGCTCTGCTTCGCCGTCGCCACCGACGTCGGCCTCGCCGTCACCGCCCGGGTGCTGGTCGGCCTGGGCGACGCGATGACGTTCATCAGCGTGCTGCGCATCGTCGCGTTCTGGTTCCCCGGCCGGCGCAACCCGATGCTGGTGCAGCTCACCGGCACCCTCGGTCAGCTCGGCGCGGTGCTGGGCGCGGTGCCGCTGGTCGCGCTGCTGCACCACGCGGGCTGGACCCCGGCGTTCCTCGGCGCCGCCGCGCTCGGGGCGACCGCGCTGACCATGGTCGTCGCGGTCGTCCGGGACACCCCGCACCGCGGGCCCGCCGCCGTGCCGGCCCCCGACCTGACGACGGTGCGCCGGCAGCTGGCCGCGGCCTGGGCGCAGCCCGGCACCCGGCTGGGACTGTGGACCCACTTCGTCGCCCAGTTCTCCGGCTCGGTGTTCGCCCTGCTGTGGGGCTACCCGTTCCTGGTGCAGGGGCAGCAGATGGCGCCGACCGCCGCCGCGTCCCTGCTCACCCTGATGACCCTGGCCAGCCTGGCGGCGGGCCCGGTCATCGCCCACCTGTGCGCCCGGTACCCGCTGCGCCGCTCGGTGCTCGTGCTCGCCGTCACCGCGGCCACCGCCGCGGTGTGGGCGGTGGTGCTCGCCTGGCCGGGCCGCGCACCGGGCTGGCTGCTGGTCGTGCTGGTGCTGGTGCTCGCCGCGAACGGCCCCGGCTCCGTCATCGGCTTCGACTACGCCCGCACGTTCAACCCGGCCAGCCGCATCGGCAGCGCCATCGGCATCGTCAACGTCGGTGGGTTCGTCGCCTCGATCGCGCTCGTGCTGGCCGTCGGGGTCGTGCTGGACCTGGCCACCCCCGCCGGCCGGGCCGCCCCCGACCTGGCCGCGTTCCGGTGGGCCTTCGCCACGCAGTACGCCCTCTGGGCGCTCGGCGCGGTCCAGGTGCTGCGCTACCGCGCCGCCGCCCGCCGGGCCCTCGCCGCCGCGCAGAGCATCGGCCGACCGGCCGAACCGGTCCAGGCCGCCCCGCCGGTGGTAACCCCCGCACGTCGGTGGGTCCGGCGAGGTGATCGGCGGTAGTTTCGCCGGGGAGCGTGATCGCGTGGGCGTCGAACCGGCGCGTCCCGCGTCGCCGGCCGGGCCCGGTGGCGGCGACACCGACAAGCGTGTGGAGCAGGAGGACATCGTGAGCCAGGAAGTCCGGGGAGTCATTTCGCGGCGCAAGGGCGCGCCGGTCGAGGTCGCCACCATCGTGGTGCCCGACCCGGGGCCCGGCGAGGCGGTGGTCCGCGTCCAGGCGTGCGGGGTCTGCCACACCGACCTGCACTACCGCGAGGGCGGCATCAACGACGAGTTCCCGTTCCTGCTCGGCCACGAGGCCGCCGGGATCGTCGAGCAGGTCGGCGACGGCGTCACCGACGTCGCCCCCGGCGACTTCGTGGTGCTCAACTGGCGGGCCGTGTGCGGGGTCTGCCGCGCCTGCCGGCGGGGCCGGCCGTGGTATTGCTTCGCCACCCACAACGCCGCGCAGAAGATGACGCTCACCGACGGCACCGTCCTGTCGCCGGCGCTGGGCATCGGCGCGTTCGCCGAGAAGACCCTGGTGCACGCCGGGCAGTGCACGAAGGTCGACCCGGCGGCCCGGCCCGCCGCCGTGGGCCTGCTCGGCTGCGGGGTGATGGCGGGCCTGGGCGCGGCCATGAACACCGGCGGCGTCACCCGCGGCGACTCCGTGGCCGTCATCGGCTGCGGCGGGGTCGGTGACGCCGCCGTGGCCGGCGCGGCCCTGGCCGGCGCGACGACGATCGTCGCGGTCGACACCGACTCCCGCAAGCTCGACTGGGCCCGCAGGTTCGGCGCCACCCACACCGTCAACGCCTCCGAGGACGACCCGGTGGAGGCGATCCGGGCCGCCACCGGTGGTTTCGGCGCGGACGTCGTCATCGACGCCGTCGGCCGGCCCGAGACGTGGAAGCAGGCGTTCTACGCCCGTGACCTCGCCGGCACGGTCGTGCTGGTCGGCGTGCCCACCCCGCAGATGACCGTCGAGCTGCCGCTGCTGGACGTCTTCGGCCGCGGCGGCGCCCTCAAGTCCAGCTGGTACGGCGACTGCCTGCCCAGCCGCGACTTCCCCCTGCTGACCGAGCTGTACCTGCAGGGCCGGCTCGACCTGGACGCGTTCGTCACCGAGGAGATCGCCCTGGACCAGGTCGAGGAGGCGTTCACCCGGATGCACCACGGCGACGTGCTGCGTTCGGTGGTGGTCTTCCCGTGACCGCCCGCGTCGACCACACCGTCACCTCCGGCACGTTCTCCCTCGACGGGCAGACCTTCGACGTCGACAACAACGTCTGGGTGGTCGGCGACGACAGCGAGTGCGTCGTCGTCGACGCCCCGCACGACGTCGACGCGATCCTGCGTACGGTCGGGGGCCGGCGGGTGGTGGCGATCCTGGCCACCCACGCCCACGACGACCACGTGCGGGTGGCCCCGCAGCTCGCCCGGGCCACCGGCGCGCCGGTGCTGCTGCACCCCGACGACCGGGTGCTGTGGGACATGGTGCACCCCGACGTGGCCCCCGACGGCGAGCTGCGCGACGGCACGACGGTCGAGGTGGCGGGCACCGGCCTGCGGGTGCTGCACACCCCCGGCCACAGCCCCGGGGCGTGTAGCCTGCACGCCCCGGCACTCGGCGTCGTCTTCACCGGCGACACCCTCTTCGCCGGCGGGCCCGGGGCGACGGGCCGCTCGTACAGCGACTTCGGCACCATCATCGAGTCGATCCGGACCCGGCTGTTCACCCTGCCCCCGGAGACGGTCGTGCACACCGGGCACGGCGACAGCACCACCATCGGCGCGGAGGCCCCGCACCTCGCGCAGTGGCTGGCCCGGGGCCACTGACGGTCACCTGACGCCGGCCGGCCGGGCTCCCCGGCCGGCGTCAGCCCTCGTCGGCCAGGCCGCCGCGCACCAGGTCCAGCAGCCGCGCCAGCGCCGGCCGGCAGCCGACCAGCCGCACGCCGCGCGGGCCGGCCCGCACCAGCGTCGTCGCCGCGCGCACGTCGACGAAGGTCAGCCCGGACAGGTCCAACACGACGGGCTGCCGCGCGGGCGCCTCCTCGGTGGCCGCGGCGAGCAACGCCGCGAAGGCGTCCCGGTTGCTCCGGTCGACCTGCCCCACCAGCCGCAGCCCCGCCGGGTCGGCCGTGCGGTGGGCGCGCAGCAGCGGCGTCCAGCGCGGCCCGCACGCCGGGCCGGCGCCCGGGTGCGCCGACATCATCGCCTGGCGCCATTCGGGGGAGAAGGCCCGCCGGTCGTAGAGGCACAGGCCGGCCGCCCGGCCGTCGAGGAAGAGCGCGCCGGCGGCGGCCTCGTAGCGGCGCAGCGTGTCGAGGTCCACCGTGCCGCGCGCCGCCCACGCCATGTCCCCGACCAGCCGTACGCCGGCGTGGCCCTCGCGGTGCGCCGAGGCGATCTCGGCGGCGAGGGCGTCGACGACCCGTTCGGGTCGGAACCGGCCCCCGGCGAGGTAGCTGTCGCCGCAGGACACGATGCGCAGCTCACCGGCGAGCGGCGGCGGCCCGACGCCGTGGCGCGCGGCGGACGCCCGCACGTCGGCGGCGGACAGCACGTCGACGAAGCAGACGACGCGGTGGCCGAGCCGCAGGCCGGCGGCGGCGAACCGGCCCACGGCGTCGAGACCGTCGGCCTCGTCGTCGTGGAACCAGCAGACGTGGTCGCCCAGCTCGATCTGGTCCACCACCGCGGACGTGGTCACCTCATCGCCTTCCGGTCGACGCGCCCTCCACTGTAACCCCGCAGCGGTGCGGCGACCGGTGTCGCGGCGGCCCGGCACAATCGGTGCCCGTGCCCCACACCACCCCGACCGGCTCGCCCGCTGCTGATGCCGCCGACCGCTCACCGCTGACCCCGGCGCAGGCCGCCGCCCTGGCTCACGTACGTCGCTCGGCGCTGCGGCGTCGCCCGGCCGCGCGCGCCGTGCTCGCGCGGCACCTGGCCGCCTCCGGCGTCGACCACCAGCCGGAGGAACTGGTCGCGGCGGTCGGCGCGCGCGGCCGGCTCACCGTCAATTTCCACCCCGACCGGTTGCTCGCCGACGGGCGGACGGTGGCCGACGCGCTGGCCGCGCAGGGCGTCTACCGCAGCCAGTTCGCCACGGGCATCTCCAACGGCGGCCTGACCGCGTTCCCCGGCGGCGACCGGGACCGCTGGGAGGAGGCGATGTTCGGCGGCGCCTACCAGCGGGCGGGCGTGCTTCCGCGTGACCGCCCGACGTACGGCGGGCTCGACCTGCTCGACCACCCCGACGGCGCGTGTCCCCGGTTCGGCTCCTGCCACCTGCGGCTACGGCCACAGGTGCTGGCCCGCGCCACGTTCTGCTTCGGCGACAGCCACCTGGAGCCGCCCCACCTCGGCACGATCGGCGTGCCCGAGCCGGTGCTGGCCGAGCTGTTCGACACCACCGCCGGCACGGGCGTCAGCCTCGGCGTCGCCGGGACGGACCCGGCCAGCCTGGCCCGGGCCCTGCTGTTCCGCCGCGACCGGTACGCCTGGCGCGCCGGCCCGGCCGCCCGTGCGCTGGACGACTACGTCGAGGCGCAGATCCACGGCGAGGTCGTCCTCGGCCGTGACGTCGAGGCGTTCGTGCTCGACCCGTCGTTCGCGGGCACCCGGGTGGGCCGGGTGTTGGTCGACCTGGCGGCCCGCTGCGGGGCGGCGCTGCGTTGGCACGCCGGCTTCGAGCTGCCGGTCGACGGGGTCGACGCCGACTTCCGGGGGCCCGGCATCCCGCCGTTGGCCGCCCGGATCCACGCCGAGTTCGCCCGCCCCGGCGAGCCGGTCGACGCCGCGCTGATCGGCCGGGCCGCCGCTTCGGCGGTCGCCGAGCCCGACCGGTGGGCCGACCGTGGCCCGCTGGCGGCCACGCTCCAGGACCTCAAGATGCTGTGGCACGTGCTCGTCCGGTTCGGGGCCCCACGCGCCCGTTGACCGGTGTAGGCCGTCGCGTCCGGTTCCGGCCGTGACCGGGGCCGCAACCGGGCCGCTGCCGCCCGTATCCGGAATGACGGACACGTGAAGCTGGTTGTGTCCCCCGTACCGCCCGCCGGTAAACCCATCCGGCCGGGGCGGGTCCCGAGGGGCGCTCACCCCGGAGCGCGTCGTGACGACCGAAAGGGCAACCATCGTGAAGGCGTCCTTCACTCGATGGCTCCCGGCCATCGCGAAGACCACGAACCGCAGGACCGTCCTGACCATCAGCGGCGTCGCCGTCCTTGGCGGCCTGGCGTTCGGCCCCACGGCCGTCGCCGCCCCCGTCACCGCCGGCCCGCACGCTGGCGCGGTCGCCGCCATCGACCTGGCCACCGGCAAGACCCGGGAGGCCGCCACCGTCGAGTCCGCGCTGACCACCGGCGAGGACACCGCCAAGCCGACCCCGTCGACGGGCAAGCCGAGCCGCGACGAGCTGATCCCGCACGGCGTCGAGGGCGCGCAGTCGCGCATCCCGCTCGACGACGCGCAGGTGGCCAACGCCAGGGCCATCGTCAAGGCCGCCAAGGAGACCGGCGTCGGCGAGCGCGGCGCGGTGATCGGCGTGGCCACCTCGCTGCAAGAGTCGAAGCTGTACAACCTCGGCCACCTCGGCGCGTACAACGACCACGACTCGCAGGGCCTGTTCCAGCAGCGCCCGTCGTCCGGTTGGGGCTCGCCCGACCAGATCACCGACCCCGAGTACGCGTCCAAGGCGTTCTTCGGGGCGCTGAAGAACGTCGGCGGCTGGCGGGAGCTGCCGCTGACCGCCGCGGCGCAGACGGTGCAGGTGTCGGCGTACCCGTACGCGTACGCCCAGTGGGAGGCGCAGGCCGCGGACATCGTCGCGCAGCTGTGGTGACGTGACGACACCCCGCACCGCCCCCGTGCCGCCGGCACGGGGGCGTCCGCCTCCCCGGGTGCGGCCCGGCAGCGCCGTCGCGGTTCACTCTCCCCATGGACGAGTCGATCTGGGATGCGGTGCGGGCGGCGCGCGGTTGGCTCGACGCCGCCAACGGCGCCGGAGACGCGGAGCTGACCGAGGAGGCGGGCGAGGCCGCCGGGGCGTGGATCGGCGTCCTCGGGCAGAATCCCCGCAAGGGCGTCACCCACACCCGCGACGACGTGGCCGCCGAGCTGGCCGACGCGGCGTTCACGGCGCTGGTGGCGATCGAGAGCCTCGGCGGCGACGCGCGGGCCGCGCTGCTGGCGTGCGCCGCGAAGGTCGGCTCCCGGCAGCGGTGAGCACCGCCCCCGGCGGCGGGAAAAGACCGGCCCCCGGTCGCGGCGCGGCGGGCGCTGGCCTAGGGTTCGGAGGGAGTCGGCTTCCGCCGCCGCCGGGAGGGGGTGCTTCGCGATGGGTCTGCGGACGTTCCTCGCGGGCTGGCCCGTCTACCGGCAGCTCACCGGCACCGACCCGCTCGGGCGGGGCGCGGCGGCCCAGTCGGCCCGCTCGGCGGCGCTGACCGCCCGCACCGAGACCGCCGACAGCGTGGCCCGTTCGGTCTGCCCCTACTGCGCGGTGGGCTGCGGGCAGCGGGTCTTCGTCACCGACGGGCGGGTCACCCAGATCGAGGGCGACCCGGACAGCCCGATCTCCCGGGGCCGGCTGTGCCCGAAGGGCTCGGCCAGCAAGAGCCTGGTCACCAGCCCGCTGCGGCAGACGAAGGTGCGCTACCGCCGGCCGTACGCCACCGAGTGGGAGGACCTGGACCTCGACACCGCCGTCGACATGATCGCCGACCGGATCCTCGCCGCCCGCGAGGCCACCTGGGAGGACGTCGACGACGCGGGCCGGCCGCTGCACCGCACGCTGGGCATCTCCAGCCTCGGCGGGGCGACGCTGGACAACGAGGAGAACTACCTCATCAAGAAGCTGTTCACGGCGATGGGGGCGCTCCAGATCGAGAACCAGGCCCGCATTTGACACTCCGCCACCGTCCCCGGTCTGGGGACCAGCTTCGGTCGCGGCGGCGCGACGGACTTCCAACAGGACCTGGTCAACGCTGACGTCATCGTCATTCAGGGCTCCAACATGGCCGAGGCCCACCCGGTGGGCTTCCAGTGGGTGATGGAGGCCAAGCGGCGCGGCGCGAAGGTCTTCCACGTCGACCCCCGGTTCACCCGCACCAGCGCGGTCGCCGACTCCTACCTGCCGATCCGGGCGGGCACCGACGTCGCGCTGCTCGGCGGCGTGGTGCGCCACATCCTGGAGAACGAGCTGGACTTCCGGGAGTACGTGCTGGCGTACACGAACGCGGCGACGATCGTCAGCGACCAGTTCGCCGACACCGAGGACCTCGACGGCCTGTTCTCCGGCTACCGCCCCGACACCGGCTCGTACGACACGTCGAGCTGGCAGTACGCCGGCCACGAGGGCCACGCCGAGATCACCGGCACCGGCAAGGAACGCGACAGCGCGGCCGGGCTGCGCCACGAGTCGCACGGCATGCCGGTGCCCGGGCAGGTCCGGCGGGACGAGACGCTGCAACACCCGCGCTGCGTCTACCAGATCCTGCGGCGGCACTTCGCCCGCTACACCCCGGAGATGGTGGAGCGGGTCTGCGGCATCCCGCAGGACAAGTTCCTGGAGCTGGCCGAGGCGTGGGCGGGCAACTCGGGCCGGGAACGCACCGGCGCGCTGGTCTACTCGGTGGGCTGGACGCAGCACAGCGTCGGCGTGCAGTACATCCGCACCGGCGCGATCATCCAGACCCTGCTGGGCAACATGGGCCGGCCCGGCGGCGGCATCCTGGCGCTGCGCGGGCACGCCAGCATCCAGGGCTCCACCGACATCCCCACGCTGTTCAACCTGCTCCCCGGCTACCTGCCGATGCCGCACCACGCCGACCACGAGACGTTCGACGACTGGGTCGACAGCATCCGCCACCCCGGCCAGAAGGGCTTCTGGGGCAACTCCCGGGCGTACGCGGCGAGCCTGCTCAAGGCGTACTGGGGGGACGCGGCGACGCCGGAGAACGACTTCTGCTACGGCCACCTGCCCCGGATGACCGGCGACCACGGCACCTACCAGCAGGTCCTCAACATGATCGACGGGAAAATCCGGGGCTACTTCCTGCTCGGCCAGAACCCGGCGGTCGGCTCCGCGCACGGCCGCGCCCAGCGCCTCGGCATGGCCAACCTCGACTGGCTGGTCGTGCGCGACCTGTTCCTCATCGAGAGCGCCACGTTCTGGAAGAACAGCCCCGAGGTGGCCACCGGGGAGATCGTGCCGGAGCAGTGCCGCACCGAGGTGTTCTTCCTGCCGGCGGCCTCCCACGTGGAGAAGGAGGGCACGTTCACCCAGACCCAGCGGCTGCTGCAGTGGCGGGAGAAGGCCGTCGACCCGCCGGGCGACGCCCGCTCCGAGCTGTGGTTCTTCTACCACCTCGGCCGGCGGCTGCGGGAGAAGCTGGCCGCGTCGCCGCACCCGCGCGACCGGGCGCTGCTCGACCTGACCTGGGACTACCCGACGCACGGCCCGCACGCCGAGCCCAGCGCCGAGGCGGTGCTGCGGGAGATCAACGGGTACGAGGTGGCCACCGGCCGCCCCCTGTCGGCGTTCGCGCAGGCCCGCGACGACGGCTCGACCGCGATCGGCTGCTGGATCTACACCGGCGTCTACGCCGACGGCGTCAACCAGGCGGCCCGCCGCCGCTCCCGCCACGAGCAGGACTGGGTGGCCGCGCAGTGGGGCTGGGCGTGGCCGGCGAACCGGCGCACCCTCTACAACCGGGCCTCCGCCGACCCGCAGGGCCGCCCGTGGAGCGAACGCAAGAAGTACGTCTGGTGGGACCCGGACGCCGGGGAGTGGACCGGCTACGACGTGCCGGACTTCGAGAAGACGAAGCCGCCGACGTACCGGCCGCCGGAGGGCGCCTCCGGGGTGGAGGCCATCGCCGGCGACGACGCGTTCGTCATGCAGGGCGACGGCAAGGCCTGGCTGTTCGCGCCCAGCGGGGTGCTCGACGGCCCGCTGCCGGCGCACTACGAGCCGGCCGAGTCCCCGATGCGCAACCCCCTGTACGGGCAGCAGGCCAACCCGACCCGCAAGGTCTACGAGCATCCGGTCAACTCGGTCAACCCGAGCCCGCCGGAGGCACACAGCGGCGTCTTCCCGTACGTGTTCACGGTCAGCCGGCTCACCGAGCACCACACGGCCGGCGGGATGAGCCGCACCGTGCGCCCGCTGGCCGAGTTGCAGCCGGAGATGTTCGTGGAGGTGTCCCCGGAGCTGGCCGCCGAGGTGGGCCTGACGCACCTGGGCTGGGCGCACCTGGTCAGCGGCCGGGCGGTGATCGAGGCGAGGGTGCTGGTCACCGACCGGCTCACCCCGCTGCGGGTCGACGGCCGGATCATCCACCAGCTGTGGCTGCCGTACCATTTCGGCACCGAGGGGCTCGTCACCGGCGACTCGGCCAACGACCTGTTCGGCATCACCCTGGACCCGAACGTGCTGATCCAGGAGAGCAAGGTCGGCACCTGCGACGTGCGGCCCGGCCGGCGGCCCACCGGGCCGGCCCTGCTCGACCTGGTCGCCGACTACCGGCGGCGGGCCGGGATGAGCCCGCAGCGGCGGATCCCGATCGTCACCACCGACGCGGCGGGCGGCGGCGACGCGGCCGGCAGCACCGACGCACGCTCGGCGGGCGCGTCGGCCGACGAGCGGGACGGGAGTGGGCATGCCTGACGCCAACAGCCTCTACGGGCCGCTGGACCCGGCCCCGGACGCCGGCTGGACCGACGCCCCGCCCCGGATGGGCTTCTTCACCGACACCAGCGTCTGCATCGGCTGCAAGGCGTGCGAGGTCGCCTGCAAGGAGTGGAACGACGTGCCAGGCTCCGGGCTGGACCTGCTCGGCATGTCCTACGACAACACCGGCGCGCTGACGGCGAACTCGTGGCGGCACGTGGCGTTCGTGGAGCAGCCCCGCCCCGCCGGGCGCCGCGCCGCGCCGTTCGCCGGCACCCCGACCGGCGCGCCGGTCAGCGCCGCGTCGGCGGCGGTGGCCGCCGGCACCGACGCCGACACCGGCACCAGCCCCGGCGCGCCGGCGGGCGACCCGGCCGCCGCGGCGCGGATGGCCGCCGGCCCGCAGTTCCTCGGCATGCCCGGGGCACGGCCGCCCGGCCGGGACACCGGCGCGCAGGACCGCACCGACTTCCGCTGGCTGATGATGTCGGACGTGTGCAAGCACTGCACCCACGCCGCCTGCCTCGACGTGTGCCCCACCGGGTCGCTGTTCCGCACCGAGTTCGGCACCGTCGTGGTGCAGGAGGACATCTGCAACGGCTGCGGCTACTGCATCTCCGCCTGCCCGTACGGGGTGATCGACCAGCGCAGGGGCGACGGCCGGGCGTGGAAGTGCACCCTGTGCTACGACCGGCTCGGCGCGGGCGCGACACCGGCCTGCGCGCAGGCGTGCCCCACCGAGTCCATCCAGTACGGCCCCCTCGACGAGCTGCGGGAGCGGGCCGCGCACCGGGTCGCGACCCTGCACGAGCGGGGTGTGCCGGAGGCCCGGCTCTACGGCCACGACCCCACCGACGGCGTCGGCGGCGACGGCGCGTTCTTCCTGCTGCTCGACGACCCGGAGGTGTACGGGCTGCCGCCCGACCCGGTGGTCACCACCCGGGACCTGCCCCGGATGTGGAAACGGGCCGGGCTGGCCGCCCTGGCCATGGCGGCGGCGGCCGTCGCCGCGTTCGTCGGAGGGTCATCGTGAGCGCACAGCACCGGCCGGTCGGTGACCGGTTCCGCCGCCACCGCAGCGGACGCGGCGGCGGGGAACAGCTGACCGTCCCGCCGGCCGAGTTCACCTCCTACTACGGCCGGCCCATCCTCAAGCCGCCGGTGTGGAAGTGGGACATCGCGGCGTACCTGTTCACCGGCGGGCTGGCCGCCGGGTCGTCGTTGCTGGCCGCCGGCGGGCAGCTCACCGGGCGGCCGGCGCTGCGCCGCGCCGGCCGGGTCACCTCCCTGGCGGCGGTCACCGCCAGCGCCTACTTCCTCGTCAACGACCTGGGCCGGCCGGCGCGCTTCCACCACATGCTGCGGGTGGCGAAGCCGACCTCCCCGATGTCGGTGGGCACCTGGATCCTCACCGCGTTCGGTCCCGCCGCCGGGGTCGCCGCCGTCGCCGAGGCCGCGCCGTGGCTGCCCGCGCGGGGCGTGTCGGGCGTGGGGCGGCGGCTGCTGCCCGGGGCCGGGCGGGCCGCCGGCCTGGTCGCCGCCGCCACCGCGCCGGCCCTGGCCACGTACACGGGGGTGCTGCTGGCCGACACGGCGGTGCCGTCGTGGCACGAGGCGTACCCGGAACTGCCGGTCGTCTTCGCGGGCAGCGCCCTGGCCAGCGGCGCCGGCGTGGGCCTGCTGGCCGCGCCCTGCGCCCAGGCCGGCCCGGCCCGGCGGATGGCGGTGGCCGGCGCGGCCCTGGAGCTGTGGGGCGCGCACCGGGTGGAGACCCGCCTCGGCCTGCTCAGCGAGCCCTACCGCACCGGCGTGCCCGGCCGGTTGCTGCGCGCCGGCCGGACGCTGACCGCCGCCGGGGTCCTCGGCGCGCTGGCCGGCCGCCGCAGCCGGCTGCTGTCCGGCCTGTCCGGCGCGGCGCTGCTCGCCGCGTCGGTCGCCACCCGGTTCGGCATCTTCCACGGCGGCGTCGCCTCCGCCCGCGACCCGAAGTACACGGTGGTGCCGCAACGCGAACGCGTCGACCGCCGCGCCGCGCAGGGCTGACGACCTTCCTCCGCCGACGCCCTCCCCGCACGCCGGGCGGGGCGCTGTGGTCAAATGGCCGGTGGAGGCGTTCAGGCGGCTGGTGCCCCTCCCGGTCTTCAAAACCGGTGTGGTCCGGGACCCGGGCCAGGCGGGTTCGATTCCCGTCCGTCTCCGCCAGGCAACCCGTGGGAAGGACGCGATGCGCGACGCCGATCCCCGCCGGCGGGTCCCGCGCACCGACGCCCTGCTGGCCGACCCCGGGTTGGCCGCCGCCGCCGGTCGGCTGGGCCGCGACCGGGTCAAGGCCGCGATCGTCGCCGCGCAGGCCCGGGCCCGCGCCGGTGAGATCACCCCCGACGGGGTACGCGACGCCGCCCTCGCCGCGCTGCCCGCCGCCGGCCCTGCGGCGGTGCTCAACGCCACCGGCGTCGTCCTGCACACCAACCTGGGCCGGGCCCCGCTGTCGGCCGCCGCCGTGGCCGCCGTGGCCGCCGCCGCCGGGCACACCGACGTGGAGCTGGACCTGGCCACCGGCCGGCGGGCCCGGCGTGGCCGCGACGCCCTCGCCGCGCTCGCCGCCGCCGTGCCCGACGCGGGCGGCGTGCACGTGGTCAACAACGGCGCGGCGGCGCTCGTCCTGGCCGCCACCGCCCTCGCCGCCGGCCGTCAGATCGTGGTCAGCCGGGGCGAGCTGGTGGAGATCGGCGACGGGTTCCGCCTGCCCGACCTGCTGGCCAGCACCGGCGCGCGGCTGCGGGAGGTGGGCACCACCAACCGCACCACCCTCGCCGACTACGCCGACGCGGTCGGCCCCGACACCGGGTTCGTGTTGAAGGTGCACCCGTCGAACTTCGTGGTCACCGGCTTCACCAGCGCCGTCGGCGTCGATCGGCTGGCCACCCTGGGCGTGCCCGTCGTCGCCGACATCGGCTCCGGGCTGCTCGCCGCCGACCCGCTGCTGCCCGCCGAGCCCGATGCGGCGAGCACCCTGCGCGCGGGCGCGCACCTGGTCACCGCCAGCGGCGACAAGCTGCTCGGCGGCCCGCAGGCCGGGCTGCTGCTCGGCGACGCCGACCTGGTCGACCGGCTGCGCCGGCACCCCCTGGCCCGCGCCCTGCGGGTCGACAAGCTGACCCTCGCCGCGTTGGCGGCCACCCTGCACGACCCCGACACCCCCACCCGGGCGGCCCTGCACGCCGACCCAGGCGTCCTGCGGCGGCGCACCGAACGCCTGCGCGACGGGCTGGCCGCCGACGGCTGCAAGGCCGAGGTGCTGCCGGCCGCCGCCGTGGTCGGCGGCGGCGGCGCGCCCGGCGTCGAGCTGGACTCGTGGGCGCTGGCCCTGCCCGAGCGGTACGCCCGGCCGCTGCGCCTCGGCGACCCGCCGGTGCTCGGCCGGGTCGCCCGGGGCCGGCTGCTGCTGGACCTGCGCTGCGTCCCCGCCGCCGCAGACGACGCGCTGCGCGCCGCCGTGCTTGCCGTGCCGGCGGAGGACTGACGTGCCGGCGGAAGCTGACCTGCGGGTGGTGGACTGACGTGCGGGTGGTGGCCACCGCCGGGCACGTCGACCACGGCAAGTCCACGCTGGTGCGGGCGCTGACCGGGATGGAGCCGGACCGGTGGGCCGAGGAACGCCGCCGGGGCATGACCATCGACCTCGGCTTCGCCTGGACCACGCTGCCCCGCGGGGCCACGGTCGCGTTCGTCGACGTGCCCGGCCACGAGCGGTTCGTGCCGAACATGCTCGCCGGGGTCGGTCCCGCGCCCGCCGCGCTGTTCGTCGTCGCCGCCGACGAGGGCTGGATGCCCCAGTCCGCCGAGCACCTGGCCGCGCTGCACGCGCTCGGCGTGGCGTACGGGCTGCTGGTGGTGACCCGCGCGGACCTGGCCGACCCGGGGCCGGCGCTGGCCCAGGCCCGCGCGCAGCTCGCCGCCACCTCCCTGGGCGACGTGGAGGCCGTCGCGGTCAGCGCCGTCACCGGTGCCGGCCTGCCCGACCTGCGGGCGGCCCTGGACCGCCTGGCGGCCCGGCTGCCCGACCCGCCGGCCGACGCGCCGGTGCGGCTGTGGGTGGACCGGTCGTTCACGATCACCGGCAGCGGCACGGTGGTCACCGGCACCCTCGGCGGCGGCCGGCTGGCCGTCGGCGACCACCTGGAGCTGGCCGGCACCGGCGAGCAGGTGCGCGTGCGGGGCCTGCACCGCCTCGGCGTCGCCCGCGACCGGGTCGACGCGGTGGCCCGGGTCGCGGTGAACCTGCGCAACGTGCCCCGTGACCGGCTCGGCCGCGGCGAGGCGCTGCTCACCCCCGGCCGGTTCGGCCGCACCGACCTGCTCGACGCGCGCGTCACCGGGGAACCGGCAGCCGACCTGCCGGGCACGCTCACCCTGCACGTCGGCTCCGCCGCCGTGCCCGCCCGGGTGCGCCCCCTCGGCGTCGACACCGTCCGGCTGCGGCTGGCCCGCCCGCTGCCGCTGCTCGTCGGCGACCGGGCGCTGCTGCGCGACCCCGGCCGGCACCTGATCGCCGGCGGGGTGACCGTGCTGGACGTGGCCCCGCCGCCACTGACCCGGCGCGGGGCCGCCGCCGCCCGCGCCCGGGTCCTCGCCGACCTCGACGGCCGCCCCGACCTGGTGGGGGAGCTGCGCCGTCGCGCCCTGGCCCGGGTGGGGGAGCTGCGCCGGATGGGGGTGCCCGTCACCGCCGCCCCCGTCGCCGGGGACTGGCTGGCCGACCCGGAGCACTGGGCCGCCCTCGCCGCCCGGCTGACCGCGGAGACCACCCGGTACGCCGCCGCGCACCCCCTGGAGGCGGGCGTTCCCGTCGACGTGCTGCGCCACCGGCTCGGCCTGCCCGACCGGGCCCTGGTCGAGGCCCTCGTGCGCCCGCCGCTGCGGGTGGTCGCCGGGCGGGTCACCGCGTCGGCCGGCGACGCGCTGCCCGAGCCGGTGGCCCGCGCGGTGGCCCGCGTCCACGCCGAGTACGGCGACCGGCCGTTCCGGGCCCCGGAGGCGCACCGCCTCGCCGAGTGGGGGCTCGGGCCCCGGGAGCTCGGGGCGGCGGTGCGGGCCGGTGCGCTGCTGCGGCTGGCCGACACCGTGGTGCTGCTGCCCGGCGCCGTGGACGCCGCCGTGCGGGTCCTCGCCGGGCTGCCGCAGCCGTTCACGCTCAGCGCCGCCCGGCAGGCCCTGGACACCACCCGCCGGGTGGCGGTGCCGCTGCTGGAGCTGTTGGACCGGCGGGGCGTCACCCGTCGCCTGCCCGACGACGCCCGCACCGTGGTGGTGTCCTCGCCACCCTGACCGGTCCGCCCGCGCTGGTCCCCGGCCGACGGGGCGGGTTTCGCAGGTGACGCGACCCCCTGCGGGCCGCAGGTGGCCTAGCGTGGCGGTCATGGACCCTTCGGCGGTCTGGCGGGACAAGAGCCACCGGTGGCGGATCGAGGCGTACCGGGCACCGGACCTGCGCTTCGCCGTGTTCGCCACGAACGGCCCCACCGAGTCGGCCCCGCTGTGGCTGTTCGGGATGCCCGCCCTGGCCCGCTGGCTGATGGCCCACGCCATCTCCCTCGACGACCTGGAGACCGACTGACCGGCACCGCCCCGGTCGGGTGAAAAGTCTGGTTCGCCCCGCTGTGCTGCGGTGGGGCTCCGTACCGTGCGGAGGGTGAAGGACCGGGGAATGCGTACGGCCGTCGCGGTGCTCGCCGGCCTCGCGGTCATCTACTTCGGCAGCAGGGGCCGCAGCGCCGACGACGGCGGCGGCGTGTCCGGCGGCGTGGTGATCCTCGCGGTGCTGGCCGCCGCCCTGGCCTGGCACCTGACCAAGCCGAGCGACACCGCGGCCAAGTGACCCCCACCGCGCCCCGGCGGTGGTCTCAGCCGGCGGCGGCGCGGACGACCTCCCGCGCGCAGTCCTCGTCGAGGGCCACGCGGACCAGCGCCGAGGCGAGCCGCCCGAAGTCCGCCCCGTCGACCAGCCCGCCCAGCCCGCGCGGGTCGGCCGGCAGGCCCAGCAGCCCGGCGCCGGCCAGGGCACGCCGGTCGGCGTACGGGCGCACGTCCGGCCAGACCGCCTGCGCCTCACGCAGGAAGATGTCCGCACCGGTCGGGCCGATCCCGGGGAACTCGGTGAGCAGCCGCCGCAGCGCCGCCGGCGACCCGCCGGCCTCCCGGTGCAGGCGGCGCAGGTCGCCGTGCCAGCGGTCCAGGCACAGCCGCGCCCCGTCGCCGAGCATGGTGGCGGTCCGCTCGTCGTAGCGGCGGTAGTGCCCGCGGCCCAGCGCGTCGACGCGCGCCTGCCAAGTCGCCGCCTGCATCGCCTGGGGCGTGCGGTAGCCGGCGGCGTTCAACTCCCGGGCCGCCGCCACCGCCACGCCCGCCCGGATCCGGGTGCTCAGCAGCGTGGCCAGCACCAGCAGTTGGTACAGCGGGCCGGGCCGGTCGGCGAGCCGGATGCCGGCCTCCTGCGCGTAGGTGCGGCCCTGCTGCTCCAGCAGGATTCGCGCGGTCCTCCGATCGTCTGCCACGCCCCCGGGATACCCACCCCGCAGCCGCCCACCCGCGCGGGCACGGTGGGGTTGTGCACGCGGTTAGGAAGGGCCCCTTGTACAACAGAATGCGTTAACAAGGGGCCCTTCCTTGCGCCGCATGGGGGGTGCCGTGGCGGGTAGACCGCGCGTGGCGCGGCCCTCCGCCGCGCCGTCCACCGGAAGGGAGAATCCCGTGACGAACCCGCAGCAGCCGGAGCTGCGCCGCAACGGGCGCAACGACGCGGTGCAGGACGCCAAGGGCCCCGGCGCGTCCGGTCATCCCCGCCCCGGCGGCGCGTCGCAAGGCGACCGGGGCCGCACCGTCCCGCGTGGCCAGGTGTCGCCGTACGGGCCGGCGGGGGCGCAGGTCGCCGACGACGACAGCGACGACTAGCCTCGCCGCGAGGATGGTGGCCGCAGCCGGTTCCAGGTGGCTGCGGCGGCCATCCCGTACGCCAGGTGCGGCACGACGTCCGACAGCCAGTCCGTGCGGCTCCACCGGCGCGGGTCGGTCACCCCCAGCGCCGTCATCGACGTGTCGGAGGCGGCCATGACGCCGCCGCCGAGCAGCAGCACCGCCACCGGCAGGGGCGGTGTGCGGCGCGCGGCCAGCACGGCGAACGCGGCGCCGGCGGCGATGCCCAGCCCGTACCCGAGCAGGGGCCCGAGGCCCGCGCGGCGGTTGGCCGCCCGGTCCTCGGGTCCCAGGTCCACGTGCGCCAGCCCGGCCACGCGCCGGGCGCTCTCCTCGGGGGTGCTGCTCGCCGGTCGGGCGCGCAGCACCATGTCGACGTAGCTGACGACGTTGAGCGCGACGCTGCCGACCGCGCCGGCGACGGCGCCGTCGACCAGTGGCGTCCGGTTCACTTCGGGTCGCCCGGTTCGCGTTCGCCCTTGGGGCCGTACGTCCGTTCGCCCCGCACGACGCCGCGTTTTCCCCGGTCGTCCTGGAGGATCCGGTTGGCGACCCGGTTGGCCTCGGAGTCGGCGGCCCGTCCGGAGTTCTCGATCAGGTCGCGCAGCCGCGCCCGTTCCTTGTCGTACGCGTTGCTGCCCGGTCGTGGTCCTGGCATAGCCGCCTCCTCTGGTGGTGGGTGGGGCCGTTGGCGCAGGCCGTCTACCCGCCTGCGCCGCACCCAACCGTCCCCCGGCGGCCACCGCTGGCAGACCCGGCGGGCCGCCGGTCAGGCCGGTGCGCGCACCACGGCGACGGGGCAGTCGGCGCGGTGCAGCACGGCGTGGCTGACCGAGCCGAGGAGCAGGCCGGTGAACTCGCCGTGGCCGCGCCCGCCGACCACCAGCAGTTGGGCCTCGCGGGAGGCGTCGGTGAGCGCCGCGACGGGCCGCCTGCGGGCCACCACCGTCTCGACGGGCACCTGCGGCCAGCGGTCGCCGATCCCGGCGAGGGAGTCGGCCAGCACCCGCTGCTCCTCGCCGCGCAGCCGGTCCTCGTCGTACACGAGGGGCTGCATGTCGCCGGGCCCGGCGGAGGCGGGGTGCCGGTAGGCGTGCACCGCGCGCAGCGCGACGCCGCGCGCCGCCGCGGCCTCGGCGGCGAACTCCACGGCCGCCCGCGCCAGCCCGGAGCCGTCCACCCCGACCACGACCGGCCCGCCCGTGCGCGCCGCGCCGCGGGCCACGAGCACGGGACAGTCGGCGTACGCGGCGACCTGCACCGCCACGGAGCCGAGCACCAGCGCGGCGAACCCGCCCAGCCCTCGGTCGCCGACGACGACCAGCACGGCGGCAGGGGACTCGCCGACCAGCACGGCCGCCGCCTCCCCGTCGATGATCTCCCCGGTGACCCGGACGTCCGGCGCGGCCCGCCCGGCCTCGGCGACGGCGTCGGCCACGAGCTGTTCGGCCTGCTCGCGCAGTCCGGCGCCGGGCGGTGCGCCGGCCGCCGGGCCGAGCGGCACCCGCAGCAGCGGCCAGATGAAGCCGTGCACCACCCGCAGCGGCCGGTTCCGGCGGTCCGCCTCCGCCGCGGCGAGCCGGACGGCCCGCAGGGACGACGGCGAGCCGTCCACGCCGACCACCACCGCCGCGCCGCTGGCCGCGTTCACCGCCGTACCTCCTCCGCCGTGCGCCCGCGGTCAGTATCGCGGCCCGCCGGCCGTCGCCGAGGCGATACCGCCCAGGCCCGGAGGCCGATACGGTGACCGGACATCTCAGACAGGAGAGGGACGCCGATGGACGACGCCGCACAGCCCAGCACCGCCCGCATGATCGACTTCTGGCTCGGCGGGGAGCACCACTTCCCCGTCGACGTGGCGGCGGCCCGGGCCTTCGAGGGGGCGTACGGGCCGTGCGCCCCGCTGTTTGGCGACCTGCGGGCGTTCCTCGGCCGGGCCGTGCGGACGATCGCCGCCGCCGGGGTGGACGCCTTCCTGGTCTTCGGCGCGGGCGTGCCCACCCGGGGCAACGTGCACGAGGCGGCGCCGCAGGCGACGGTGCTCTACACCGACGTGGACCCGGTCACGGTCGGCATCGGGCAGCGGATCCTGGCCGGCAGCGACCGGGCCGGCTACGGTTTCGGCGACGCCACCGACCTCGCCACGATCGACCCGGCGCTGCTGCACCGGTTCGTGCCGGACTGGGGCCGCCGCCCGGTCGGGGTGGTCTTCCTCGGCCTCGCGGCGTTCCTCGACGACGTGACGCTGCGGCGCACCCTCGACGCGCTGTACGCGGCAACCGCCCCCGGCAGCTTCCTCGCCGTCGATTTCGACAGCATGGAGTTGGCCGCGTATCCGCAGGCCCTGGCGATGATGGGCCCGGCCTTCCGGATGCGCCCGCCCGCGGCGTTCGGCCCGCTTCTCGGCAGGTGGACGCCGACGCCGGAGGGCATCGTCCCGGTCGCCCGGTGGCGCCCCGACGGCCCGCCGGCGGACCTGCCGGACGCCTTCTACGGCGGGCTCGCCGTCCGACGCCCCGACTGAGCGGCGGCTCCCGCGACGTCCGGCCGGCACGGCCCGGTGACGCGCCGGCCGGCTTCGGGTGACCGTGCCCGCCGGCTGACCGGAGCCGTCCGTATGATGCTTGCCCTACAGCAAGAGTTGTCGGAGGGTGATCATGCCGGAGGCGTCCGGAACGGTGTCCCGCGCGCTGCGCGAGGCGCCGCCCGACCGGTTGGCGGAGGCCGCCGACCGGGCCATCCGCGCTGCTCTCGGCGCGTCCCGGACCGACGTGTTCGTCGCCGACTACCGCATCAGCGGCCTGTGGCCGGTGCTGGACCCCGACCTGCCCGACGCCGGGTTCCTCGCCTGCCACGGCGTGGCACAGCGCTGCTTCAGCAGCCAGCAACCGGTCCTCGACAGCGGGGACGACGGCCGCTGCCGGGTCTACCTGCCGCTGACGGTGTGGGGCGAGCGCCTCGGCGTGCTCCTGGTCGAGCTGCCGGCCGCCCCGGCCGCGTCGACAGTGGAGGTCGCCCGGGACATCGCCGGCGAGCTGGCGCTGGCGTTGCGCGCAGCCGACCGGGGGACCGACCGCTACCGCCGGGCCCGCCGCCGCGAGCGGCTGAGCATGGCCGCCGAGATGCAGTGGGACCTGCTGCCGGGCCGCAGCGTCACGCACGGCGCGTTCCTGCTGGCCGGGCAGCTGGAGCCGGCGTACACCGTGGGCGGCGACCACTTCGACTGGTCGGTCGACGGCGACCGACTCGCGTTGACCGTGCTCAACGGCGCGGGCACCGGCCTGTCGGCGTCGCTGCTGACGGCGGTGGCGGTCAACGCGATGCGCAACGCCCGCCGCTCCGGCGGCGGCCTGGTCGAGCAGGCCGAACTGGCCTCGGACACCGTCTTCTTCCAGCACCGCGGCGAGCGGCACGTGGCGACGCTGCTGCTGGAACTGGACGCCACCGACGGCCGGGTGCGGGCGGTGGACGCGGGCTCGCCCCACGTGCTGCGGCTGCGGGGCGGCTCGGTGCAGCGGGTGCCGCTGGAGCAGCAACTGCCGCTGGGCATGTTCGCCGAGACCCGCTACGAGGTGCAGGAGTTCACCGTCGAACCGGGCGACCGGCTCTTCGTGGTCAGCGACGGCGTGTACGCGGCGGCGCCGGGCGGCGGCGAACCGTACGGCGAGCGCGCCATGGCGCGCTCGATGCGCGCGACGCGCTTGCAGCCGGCGACCGAGGCAGTTGGTACGGTGATGCGCGGGCTGCAGTCCTACCACGCCGACGCCGATCTGCGCGACGACGCGGTGGTCGTCTGCCTCGACTGGCGCGGCCGGGCCGGCGGCCCGGGCGGCGGGGCGCGGTGACGGGGCAGCAGCGGGACACGGACATCGCAGGGGACGTCGGGTGGAGCAACCGGATCTCGCCGCGGCGATCGACGCCGCCGCCGAGGCGCTCGTGCGCGTGCTCGACCCCACGGGCTCCCGCCACCAGATGACCGTGTCGCCCACGCAGTTGCGGGTGCTGTCGCTGATCAGCGCCCGCCCCCGCACCAACGTCAACCGCCTCGCCGAGCTGCTCGACGTGGTGCCGTCGTCGGCGAGCCGGCTGTGCGACCGGCTGGAGGCGATCGGGCTGTTGCGCCGGGTGGCCGACCCGCGGGACCGGCGGGAGGTGCGGCTGGTGCCCACGGCGGCGGCCGAGGCGCTGCTGCGGGAGCTCACCGAGCGCCGGCACCGGGCGGTCCGCGCGGTGCTGGAGCGGATGCCGTCGCGCACCCAGCACGAGCTGCTGTTGTCGCTGCTGGCGTTCGGCCAGGCGGCGGCTCCGGCCCCGGCGGCGGCCCAGTCGGAGCCGGGCGCCCGGACCGCCTGACCGCGCCCCGGCCGCCCCCGACGACCGACGCGACGTGAGCTGAGCCACAGTGGCAGGGCCACCCCGGCGAGGCGAGCGCGGGCCACCGGGAGCCGGAGCCAGGCCCGATATAGTGGCAGCGCAACTCACCGGCCCCCGATCCTGCGATCGGGGGCCGCACCAGGGGAGGTCCCAGCCCGGGATCCGAAGGCGCCGGCGGCGGCCGGCCCGGCAACGCGCACGTCCCTCCGCAGCGTCCGCTCCGGACGCCGGACCGTGCTGCGGAGGGAGGTTCGGTGTCGCGTCGGCCGGCGGGGGCCCCGTCCCCGGATGAGACCCGCGGCCCGGGCGCCGCGCCGACCGGGGACCGCGTCCTCACCCTGCCCAACCTGATCAGCTTCGTCCGGCTGCTCGGCGTGCCGCTCTTCCTCTATCTGCTGCTGGTCGCCCACGCCGACGTGGCCGCGGTGGTGGTCCTGGCGCTCGGCGGCACCACGGACTGGGTCGACGGCTGGATCGCCCGCCGGCTGCGGCAGGTCAGCCGGCTGGGCGAGCTGCTGGACCCGCTGGCCGACCGGCTCTACATCCTGGCGACCCTGCTGGCGTTCACCGCGCGCGAGGTGGTGCCGTGGCAGTTCACCGTGGCGCTGCTGGCCCGGGAGCTGCTGCTGCTGGCCTCGCTGGGGGTGCTGCGCCGGCACGGGTACGGTCCGCCGCCGGTGCACTACGTCGGCAAGACCGCCACGTTCCTGCTGCTGGCCGCCTTCCCGGTGCTGCTGCTGGCGCACGCCACGTCGGCGGCCACGGCGACGGTGGCCGCAGCGGTCGGCTGGGGGCTGGCCTGGTGGGGGCTGGTGCTGTACTGGGCGGCCGGCGCGCTCTACGTGGTGCAGGCGGCGCGGCTGGTGCGGGCGGTGCGCTCCCCGGCGACGGGGGCGGCGGCGTGACGGGCCCGCAACGGCGGCCCGACGCCGCGGAGGGCGCCGGCCCGGCGGCCCGGGTGTACGCGCCGGACTTCCTGACCGAACTGTTCCGCAACCCGCTCGACCCCGGGTACGCCGACGCGGCGGCCCGCCGCCGGCAGACGCCGCCGTCGGGGTGGCGCAGCCGGTCGGCGCGGACGGTCAGCCTGGCGGTGGTCGTGGCGTTGGGGTTCCTGTTCGCGGTGGCGTACCGGCAGACGATGGCGGAGGAGCCGGGGCGCAGCAAGGCGCGGGCGGACCTGGTCGCGCAGATCAAGGAGCGCGAGGCGGAGACCGACGAGATGGCGGCGCGGGCCGACCGGCTGCGGGAGGAGGTCGGCCGGCAGCGGGACGCGGCGCTCAGCGGCTCGCAGGCGTCGCGGTTGCGGCGGCTGGAGGCGGGCACCGGCCTGGGGCGGGTGCGCGGTGACGGCGTGGTGGTGCGCCTGGCGGACGCCCCGCCGAAGGACGACGGGGCGGTGACCGGTTCCGAGGGCGGGCCGCCGCGGGTGCTGTACACGGACCTGCAGAAGGTGGCCAACGACCTGTGGGCGGCGGGCGCGGAGGCGGTGGCGATCAACGGCCAGCGGCTGACGGCGACGTCGACGATCCGGTCGGCGGGCGCGGCGATCCTGGTGGACTTCCGGCCGGTGACGGGGCCGTACGAGGTGTCGGCGATCGGGCCGGGCGCGTTGCGGGACCGGTTCGACGACAGCCGGGCCGCGTTCCTGATGCGGGAGCTGGTGACCTCGGTGGGGCTGTCGTTCCAGGTCCGGGAGGTGGAGGACCTCACCCTGCCGGCGGCGCCGGAGCCACGGCTACGCTACGCCGAGCCTTCGGTCAGTCCGAGTCCGTCCGTGTCGGGTTCGGGTGTCGAGGGGTCGTCCGGTCCTGAGCCGTCCGGTTCTGTTTCGTCTCCCAGTCCTTCCGGAGGTGGCCGATGATCGCGGTGCTGGCGTTGCTCGCCGGGGTGGTGCTCGGGGTGTACCTCGATCCCACGGTTCCCGCGGCGTTGCAGCCGTATCTGCCGATCGCGGTGGTGGCGGCGCTGGACGCGGTGTTCGGCGGGGTGCGGGCGAAGTTGGACCGGATCTTCGACGACAAGCAGTTCGTGGTGTCGTTCATCTCGAACGTGCTGGTGGCGGGTCTGATCGTGTATCTGGGCGACCAGCTGGGCGTGGGCGGGCAGTTGTCCACCGGTGTGGTGGTGGTGCTCGGGGTGCGGATCTTCGGCAACGTGGCGGCGATCCGTCGCCACCTGTTCCGGGCGTAGGCTCAGAGGCGATGAGCGAGGAGCAGTCCGACACGGGCACGGGGTGGCCGCAGCCGGCGGTTCCGGGCCGGTCCACGGGGCCGGACCCGCGGCCGGGCGCGCCGGATTCCGACGAGACGTCGCCGCTTTCGCCGCAGGGCGAGCCGCCGGGCCGGGAGTCGCCGCCGCCGGACGAGCAGCGGGATGCCGGCGACGCGATGACGGTGGACCTGTCGTCGGTGACCCCTTCGGCCGGCGCGACGCAGGCCCCGCCGGCGGGGCCTGCCGCGGTGGCGCGCCGGTTCACGTCGGCCGGGGCGATGATCGCGTTGTTGCTGGGCCTGCTGGGGTTCACCCTCGTGGTGCAGTTGCGCACGACGTCGACGGATCCGACGTCGGCGGCGACGCGGCAGGAGGACCTGGTGCGGATCTTCTCGGATCTGGATTCGCGGGAGAAGCGGCTGCGCCAGGACATCGAGGCGCTGGAGGAGAGCCAGCGGCAGTTGCGCTCGGGTGAGCAGGGCCGGCAGGCGGCGTTGCAAGAGGCGACGCGGCGGGCCGACGAGCTGGGCATCCTGGCGGGGACGCTGCCAGCGCGGGGGCCGGGGTTGAGCGTCCGCTTCGAGGCCGGGGCGAAGCCGATCTCGGCGTACCGGGTGCTGGACGCGGTGCAGGAGCTGCGGGGCGCGGGCGCGGAGGCGATGCAGATCGCCGGCGGCGACGGCGCGGCGGTGCGGATCATCGCGTCGACGTACTTCCTGGACGGCTCGGGCGGGGATCTGGTGGTCGACGGACGACGGTTGTCGGGTCCGTTCACGATCACGGTGATCGGTGATCCGACGACGATGGCGACGGCGTTGAAGATTCCGGGCGGGGTGGCCGCGTCGGTCGCCGGTGACGGCGGTAACGTGATCGTCGAGGATCGTGAGGTGGCCGACGTGTCGGCGCTGCACGCGCCCGTGAAGTTGGAGCACGCCCGTCCGGTCTCCTGACCGGTGCGGCCCGCGCCGGTCCGCCGGCGCACCCGAGGTCGGTACGACGGTGAAGGACGCGTCTGGTGATTCCCGAGGATCTGCGGTATACCGCCGAGCACGAGTGGGTGGCGGGTGACGGTTCGGGCGCGGTCCGGGTCGGCATCACGCACTTCGCACAGGACGCGCTGGGTGACATCGTCTACGTCCAGTTGCCCGAGGAGGGCGCGGAGGTGGCCGCGGGCGACTCGTTGGGTGAGATCGAGTCGACCAAGAGCGTGTCCGAGATCTACGCCCCGGTGAGCGGGGTCGTGGCGGCGCGGAACGAGGCGTTGGTGGACACTCCGGAGGTGATCAACTCTGATCCGTACGGTGCGGGTTGGCTGGTGGAGATCACGCCGGGTGATCCGGCGGCGGTGGACGGGCTGCTGACCGCCGGGGCTTACCGCGAGCTCACCGAGAGCTGAGTGCCCGTTGGGCGTGTGGTGTTCGTGCCGCGCGTCCGGTTGCCCTGCATTTCGGCGCTGGCTAGGCTCGCCCAGTCGACCGAGAACCCATAAGTTGAGCGTTGCGGAATTGCCTTTCCGGGCACGGGGAGCCAGCCGCCGGGTGTGCTGCCCGGCGGCCAGACCCGAATCACCCGACGCCGACGCGAAACAGATCCGTGAGGTGGTCCCATGACGCGGCCAGACGACGAGTTCCCCCCGCTCGACGTCACTTCGACGCTCAATCTCGGTTCGCTCGACGAAGTGCTGGAGGGGCCGGACACCGATGTGGTGCCGAGCCGGATGTCCGGTTCGTTGCCGCCGGGTATGGCGCTGCTGGTGGTTCGTCGGGGTCCGAACGCGGGCGCCCGGTTCCTGCTGGATCACGACGTGACGACGAGCGGCCGGCATCCGGACAGTGACATCTTCCTGGACGATGTGACCGTGTCGCGCCGACACGCGGAGTTCCACCGCGACGGCGGGACGTTCACGGTGCGGGACGTGGGCAGCCTGAACGGCACCTACGTCAACCGGGAGCGGGTCGAGGCGGCCACGTTGAGCAACGGCGACGAGGTGCAGATCGGCAAGTTCCGGGTGGTGTTCATCGCCGGTCCGCGCCCGGAGGAGGAGGCCGGCCGGGGGTGAACGAGCCTGCGGCTTCGACGCCGCCCGGGGCGGCCCGCGCGCAACCGCTGATGAGCATCGGCGAGGTGCTGGGGCAGTTGCGGGTGGAGTTTCCCGACGTCACGATCTCGAAGTTGCGGTTCCTGGAGGCCGAGGGCCTCGTCGAGCCGCAGCGCACCGCTGCGGGCTACCGGAAGTACAGCTGGGACGACGTGGCGCGGTTGCGGTTCGTGCTGACCGCGCAGCGGGACCAGTACCTGCCGTTGCGGGTGATCCGTGAACAGTTGGCGCAGTGGGACGCGGCGGACGGGCCGGCGCCGTCCCGGCCGACGCTGGTGGCGGTGGGCCCGGGCGGTGAGGTGCCCGGTCGTTCCGGCGCGCCGGATCAGCCGGCGGATTCCGCCCAGGTGCGGTTGGGTCGGTCCGACCTGGTCGCCCGCAGCGGGATCGACGAGTCGACGTTGGGCGAGTTGGAGCGGCTCGGGGTGTTGGTGTCCGATCCGCCGGGCTGGTACGACGGGGACGCGTTGATCATCGCGCGGGCGGTGGCGGGTCTGGCGGCGTACGGGCTGGAGCCCCGGCACCTGCGGGGTTACCGGACGGCGGCGGACCGGGAGGTGGGATTGTTCGCGCAGTTGGTGGCGCCGTTGGTGCGGCAGAGCGATCCGGCGGCGCGGGCGCGGGCGGCGGAGACGGCTCGGGAGTTGGTGGCGTTGTCCCAGCAGTTGCACGCGGCGTTGGTGCGGGTGGGGCTGCGTTCGACGTTGGGCCGGTGATCGTGGTGTACGCGCGGCCTGGGCGTTGGCCCGGGCCGCGCGGCGTTGGCGGGTGCGGTGGGCGGGGTCGGCTTCCGGGGGCGTGTCGTAGGCTTGCCGGGGTAACCCTTCTCTGGCGCGGGGCGTGCGGGTAGCGCATGGGATGTGCGTGTCGCGGCCCGTGTACCGTGCAGGGAAGGTCGCGGTACGGGCGTAGGTGACAACGACACGGAGGCGGCGGTGCGCGAGCTGAGCGTGGTCGGGGTTCGGGTGGAGCTGCCCAGCAACCAGCCGATCGTCCTGCTGCGGGAGGTCGAGGGGGATCGCTACCTGCCGATCTGGATCGGCGCGGTGGAGGCGACGGCGATCGCGTACGAGCAGCAGGGCGTCAAGCCGGCCCGGCCGTTGACGCACGACCTGCTGCGGGACGTGTTGGCGGCGTTGCAGGCGCCGCTGCGGGCGGTGGAGATCACCGAGTTGAAGGAGAACGTCTTCTACGCCGACCTGTTGATCGGTGACGACGGGGTGCGGGTGTCGGCGCGGCCGAGTGATTCGATCGCGTTGGCGTTGCGGGTCGGCGCGCCGATTCGTTGTGCCGAGCAGGTCCTCTCCGAGGCGGGGATCGTGATCCCGGACGAGCAGGAGGACGAGGTGGAGAAGTTCCGCGAGTTCCTGGAGCAGGTGCGTCCGGAGGACTTCGCGGGCTGACCGTGTTTCCCGGCCCCTCCGGAAGTGGTCACTGTGGGTGATCTGCCGGGGGTGTCGGTGATCTTTGCCGTGGCTGCGCGGCGTGTCGCGACCGTTCCTGCGCGGTAACTCTTCAAGGGCGCTATAGGGTTGCCGTGTCGAGGGGTGCACGTCCCGGATGCGACGTGTCACCGCACTGGCGGGGAGGTTGGTCCGGATGCACGAGCCGCGAGATCCCGAGCCTGGCACGCAAGCGCAGGAGACGGGTGTGGTGCCGGCGGGGCCGGCGACTGAGGGTGACGGTGCGGTGGGCTACCGGGGTGTGACCGCGTGCCACGCGGTGGGCATCACCTACCGGCAGCTGGACTACTGGGCGCGCACGACGCTGGTGGTGCCGAGCGTGCGGGACGCGTCCGGGTCGGGGACGTCCCGGTTGTACTCGTTCCGCGACCTGGTGGTGTTGAAGGTCGTGAAGCGTCTGCTGGACGCCGGGGTGTCGTTGCAGAACATCCGCAAGGCGATCGAGGCGCTGCGCTCGCGCGGGGTGGCCGACCTGGCGGGGATCACGCTGATCTCGGACGGCACGACGGTGTACGAGTGCCGGTCGCCGGAGGAGGTGGTCGACCTGTTGCAGGGCGGCCAGGGCGTGTTCGGCATCGCCATCGGTGGCGCGTTCAAGGAGATCGAGGGGTCGTTGTCGCACCTTCCGGCGGAGCCGGCCGAGCCGGCGGCGGACGCCGCGGGCGACGATGCGGTGCAGGACGAGTTGGCGGCGCGCCGGGCGCGCCGCCGGGCGGGCTGAGCCCGCCGCACCGGCAGCCGGCAATATGGTCGGGCGCTGTCCCGAGTGGTCCGCTTTGGTGCGGGAGCGCCGTGTGTGTGCGGTCCCGGGACGGGTCGGGACGGTTGACAGCTTTTGCGTTGCCAGGAATCCTATGTGGCGGCGTTCGCGGCGTGCCGCGGTCGGTCACCGTCGGTGAGCGCGATGGCGAGCCGCAGGCCGGTGGACGGGACGCCGCAGGGTGCGGCGACGGCGTCGCCCGACGATCGGATTTGAACCGAAGTGCAGACTGACAGGCAAGCCGGCGTGACCCTGGTGGACGTCGGCAGACGGGCCGCGGGCGGGTCCGGGTGCCCCGTGGCGCACGCGCCGTTGTCGTTGCCGCCGCCCGTGCCCGCGGCTGACGTGCTGGCGGAAGCGGTGGAGTTCCTGCACCTGTTCCACGCGGAGCGGCGGCTGCCGGGAGTGGCCGCGCGGATCGCGCAGGTGCGGGAGGAGATCGCCGTGACCGGCACGTACCGGCACACCCCGGAGGAGCTGACGCACGGCGCGAAGGTGGCGTGGCGGCAGTCGGTGCGCTGTGTGGGCCGGGTGCGGTGGGCCGGTCTGCGGGTGCGTGACCGCCGGGACGTGACGACGGTGGCGGGGATCGCGCAGGAGCTGGCGCGGCACCTGGCGGCGGCGGACAACGGCGGCCGGATCCAGTCGGTGATGACGGTGTTCGCGCCGGACCGGCCGGGGGTGGGACCACGGGCGCGGATCTGGAACGACCAGTTGATCCGCTACTGCGGTCACCGGTGCGCCGACGGGTCGGTGCTGGGCGATCCCGCCCAGGTGCCCATGACGGACGCGGCGCTGGCCCTGGGGTGGCGGCCACCGCCGGCGCCGGGCCGGTTCGACCTGTTGCCGTGGGTGATCGAGACGGCGTACGAGGATCCGACGCTGGTGCGGGTGCCCCGGGACCTGGTGCGGGAGGTCGCGCTGACGCATCCGGCGTATCCGTGGTTCGCGGGGTTGCGGCTGCGGTGGCACGCGTTGCCGGTGATCAGCAACATGCGGTTGCGCGTCGGCGGGGTCGACTACAGCTGCGCGCCGTTCAACGGCCACTACCTCAGCGACGAGATCGGCACCCGTAACATGGGCGACCGGGACCGGTACGACCAGTTGCTGCCGGTGGCCCGGGGCCTGGGGTTGGACACGTCACGGGAGGACACGCTGTGGCGGGAACACGCCGCGCTGGTGATCAACCAGGCGGTGTTGCACTCGTTCCGCCTGGCGGGGGTGCGGGTGTCGGATCCGCACACCGAGTCGGAGTTGTTCATGCGGTTCTGCGCGCAGGAGGAGCGGGCGGGACGGCCCGTGCACGGTGACTGGTCGTGGCTCAACGGCAGCGTCGGGTGGGCGGCTCTGCACGCCGTGCACCACCGCTACTACGACCCGGGGGTGCCGAACCCGAACCTGTGGCCGGCGCCGCGGGCGTACGGATCGGCCGGCGCGCCGGAGGCGACCCTGCGGGAGCGTCACGACGCGGCCCGCCGGCGGGAGGACTGAGAATGGACGTCGCGGCGTTACGGCAGAGTTGGGCGCAGTTGCAGGTGGCCGGCCCGGAGGCGGCGAAGTACTTCTACGCGACGCTGTTCACGATCGCGCCGGAGGTGCGGTCGATGTTCCCGACCAACATGCGCTACCAGGAGGACAAGCTGCTGGCGGCGTTGGGACACATCGTGAGTCACGTCGACGACGAGCGGGAGCTGGCCGGTTTCGCGCGGCGGCTGGGCGCCGACCACCGCCGGTTCCGGGGCGAGGACCGGCAGGGCCGGACGGTGCCGCTGGGCCAGGGGCACTACCGCTGGGTGGGCCAGGCGTTGCTGGCGACGTTGGAACGGTTCCTCGGGCCGCAGTGGACGCCGGAGTTGCGGGCGGACTGGGCGACGGCGTACGAGGTGGTGTCGGGGTTGATGCTGGCCGGCGCGGCGGACGCGGAACGGTCGTCGCCGCCGGCGTGGGAAGCCCAGGTCCTCGCGGTGCAGCGACGCCGCGCGGACCTGTGCGTGTTCACGGTGCGCCCCAACTATCTGTGCGAATACCTGCCGGGGCAGTCGCTGCCGGTGCAGGTGCCGCAGTTGCGGCTGTGGCGGTACCTGTCACCGGCCAACGCGCCGCGCCCCGACGGCACGATCGAGTTCCACGTGCGCGCGGTGGGCCGCTTCTCGACGCACCTGGTGCGCCGCCTGCGGGTGGGCGACCAGGTGCTGCTCGGCTCGCCGACGGGCACCGCGCTCGCGGCGTACGATCGGTCGCCGCAGCTGCCGTTGCTGCTGGTGGCCGGGGGGACGGGGCTGGCGCCGTTGCGGGCGGTGGTGGAGGCGTTGCGGGCGGGCCCGGGGCGGCCCACGACGCTGGTGGTGGGCGGCCGGACCCCGGAGGACCTCTACGACGACGCGACCGTGCGGGAGCTGGCGGGCGCGACGGGTTGGCTGCGGTACGTGCCGACGGTGCAGACGGGCTGGGGATGGTCGGGGGCCGTGGGAACGGCCGGCGACACGGCGGTGCGTTTGGGGCCGTGGGAGGAGGCCGACGTGCTGGTGTGCGGCAGCCCGGAGATGACCCGTGAGACGATCGGGGCGCTGCTCGGATCGGGGGTGGCCCCGCACCGGATCCTGGCCGAGTCCTACGATCATCGCCTGTATCCGCCGCTGGCGGGTGGGGCCGCCGCGGTGGCGGTGCGGGACTTCAGCGCGACGGGGGTCCGATGAGCGTCGACGCGGGTGACCACGGCGGCACGGCCAGGGTGGTGGGCACGTTGGCGGCCCGCCGGTTCCGTGGGGGTGACTGGCTGCCGGTCGACCAG
The DNA here is from genome assembly GCF_042889525.1 of Micromonospora sp. NPDC002575. Taxonomy (NCBI): domain Bacteria; kingdom Bacillati; phylum Actinomycetota; class Actinomycetes; order Micromonosporales; family Micromonosporaceae; genus Micromonospora; species Micromonospora sp. NPDC002575. Next base: position 54,410 of record NZ_JBIARA010000009.1, read on the forward strand.
GTCGCCGACGTGGCCCGGTCGGCCGACGAGCGGATCGGGTTGCTGCACGGCGAGCTGGAGCGGCTGCGGCGGGAGAACGAGGCGCTGGTGCGGCAGGTGGAGATGCTGCGGCACGGCGCCCTGCCGAGCGCGGCCCCGCAGGGCCCGGACCCGATGGTGATCGAGTTGGCGGTGCGGGCGCAGGAGGAGGCGAACCGCACGATCGAGGACGCCGGCGCGGAAAGCGCGGAGATCATCGCGGACGCGCGGCGGCAGGCCGAGGAGATCGTCGCCGAGGCGCACCGGCGGGCGGGCGCAATGCTCGGCACCCGCCCGGACCCGGCGGATTCCCGCGCCGAGGAGCTGCGGCTGCTGGGGCGGGTGCGCGAGCTGGAGGGCCGGCAGGCGGCGCTGGCGGCGGCGGCGCAGCAGCAACTGGGCCGGTGGCAGGCGTACCTGGCGGGGCAGGCGGAGCAGGTGCGGGCACAGGCGGAGCAGGCCGCCGAGGCCGACCGGCAGTTGCGTCAGGTCCTCGGCGGGTAACCCGACGCCGCCGCGGGCGAGCAGCGTCACCCGCGCGGCGGTCGCCGACGCGGCGCGCGCCGAGGCAGCATGGACGACGTGACGCAGACGATCGACGCGGTGGCCGGCCTGCTCGCCGCCGGTGGTGTCGTGGTCCTCAGCGGCGCGGGCCTGTCCACGGAGTCGGGCATCCCCGACTACCGGGGGCCCAGCGGCGTGGCCCGCCGGCACACCCCGATGACGTTCCAGGCGTTCACGCAGGACCCGGCGGCGCGGCGTCGCTACTGGGCGCGCAGCCACCTGGGGTGGCGCACGATCGCCCGCGCCGCGCCCAACGGCGGGCACGCCGCGGTGGCCCGGTTGCAGCGCGGCGGGCTCGTCGACGCGGTGATCACCCAGAACGTCGACGGCCTGCACACCGCCGCCGGGTCGGCGTCGGTGGTGGAGTTGCACGGGCGTCTCGACGCGGTGGTGTGCCTCGACTGCGGCGACCGCACCACGCGCGAGAGGCTGGACCGGCGGCTGCGGGAGGCGAACCCGGGGTTCTCGGCGGCGGTCGCGGCGGTCAACCCGGACGGCGACGTGGACCTGCCCGACGCGCAGGTGGCCCGGTTCCGGCCGGTGGACTGTGAGTGCTGTCGCACCGGCATGCTGAAACCGGACGTGGTGTTCTTCGGGGAGACGGTGCCGCCGGCGCGGGTCGCGGCGTGTTTCGACCTGGTGCAGCGGGCCCGGGCCCTGCTGGTGCTCGGCTCGTCGTTGACGGTGATGTCGGGGCGTCGGTTCGTGATCCGGGCGGCGAAACAGGGCATTCCGGTGGCGATCGTCAACCAGGGGCCCACCCGCGGCGACGACTACGCCACCGTCCGCGTCGACGCCCCGCTGGGCGTGGCGCTGCCGGAACTGGCCGACCGCCTCACCGCCGCCGTGCCCCTGGCCGCGGCGCGCGCCGACGGCGCGGTGGCCCACGGCTGATCCCGGGGCGGGGACGACATCCGCCGGTAACAGCGGCGCTGGTAGCGTGGTCGGTGCCGGTACCCCGCGTGGGAGAGACCGCCCGAGGTGTTCGGGGCGGCGCCGAAGGGGCAGCTTCCTCCCCGGAACCTCTCAGGCAGAAGGACCACGTGGGCAGGCACTGTGGAGCGCCCTGCCCGGGGTGCGACTCAGGGGGAGGCCGACCTGTCGACCTCACCCCGGGGAGCGCCGCCACATGACCGCAGAGCAGTTCGCCGCCCGTCACATCGGCCCCGACGGCGCCGACGAGCGCCGCATGCTCGACGTCGTCGGCTACGACTCGATCGACGAGCTGATGGACGCGGCGATCCCCGAGGTGATCCGCTGGCACGGCGCCCTGGACCTGCCGGAGCCGGCCAGCGAACACGACGCCCTCGCCGAGCTGCGCGAGATCGCCGGCCGCAACACCGTCGCCGTGTCCATGATCGGGCTGGGCTACCACGGCACGCACACCCCGGCGGTGATCCGCCGCAACGTGCTGGAGAACCCGGCCTGGTACACGGCGTACACGCCGTACCAGCCGGAGATCAGCCAGGGCCGGCTGGAGGCGCTGCTGAACTTCCAGACGATGGTCACCGACCTGACGGGGCTGGCCACGGCCAACGCGTCGATGCTCGACGAGGCCACGGCCGCGGCGGAGGCGATGACCCTGGCCCGGCGGGCGTCGAAGTCCCGCAGCGGCGTGTACGTGGTCGACGCCGACGCGTTGCCGCAGACCATCGCCGTGATCACCAGCCGGGCGCAGCCGCTGGGCATCGAGGTGCGCGTGGTGGACCTGGACGCCGACGAGCTGCCGGGGGAGTTCTTCGGCCTGCACCTGCAGTACCCGGGGGCGTCGGGGGCCGTACGCGACCACACGCCGCTGGTCGCGGCGGCCCACGCGGCCGGGGCGCTGGTGACGGTGGCCGCGGATTTGCTGGCGTTGACGCTGCTGCGCGCGCCGGGGGAGATCGGCGCGGACATCGCCGCCGGCACCACCCAGCGCTTCGGGGTGCCGATGGGCTTCGGCGGCCCGCACGCCGGCTACCTGGCGGTGCGCGCCGGCCTGGAGCGGATGCTGCCCGGCCGCCTCGTCGGGGTGTCCCGCGACGCCGACGGCAACCCGGCGTACCGGCTGGCGTTGCAGACCCGCGAGCAGCACATCCGGCGGGAGAAGGCGACCAGCAACATCTGCACCGCGCAGGTGCTCCTCGCCGTGATGGCCGGCATGTACGCCGTCTACCACGGCCCCGACGGGCTGCGGGCGATCGCGCAGCGTACCCATGCGATGGCGGCGCGGCTCGCGGCCGGGTTGCGCGCGGGCGGGGTGAGCGTCGCGGACGTCGCGTTCTTCGACACGGTCGTCGCGACCGTGCCCGGCCGCGCCGGGCAGGTGGTCGCCGACGCGCAGCGGCGGGGGGTGAACCTGCGGCTGGTCGACGCCGACCGGGTGGGGATCTCGTGCGACGAGACGACCACCGCGGCGCACCTGTCGACGGTGTGGGCGGCGTTCGGGGTGCCCGCGTTCGACGGCGTCGTCGACGCGGCGTGGCCGGCGGGGCTGGCGCGCACGTCGGAGTTCCTGACCCACCCGGTGTTCGGCGCGCACCGCTCCGAGACGGCGATGCTGCGCTACCTGCGGCGGCTGGCGGACTTCGACTACGCCCTGGACCGGGGCATGATCCCGCTGGGCTCGTGCACGATGAAGCTGAACGCGACCACGGAGATGGAGCCGGTGAGCTGGGCGGAGTTCGCCCACGTGCACCCGTTCGCGCCGCCGTCGCAGACCGCCGGCTACCGGGAGTTGATCGCCCAGTTGGAGGGGTGGCTGGCGGAGGTGACCGGCTACGACGCGGTCAGCGTGCAGCCCAACGCCGGGTCGCAGGGGGAGCTGGCGGGGCTGCTGGCGATCCGCGCCTATCACGCCGACCGGGGCGAGGCGCACCGGGACGTGTGCCTGATCCCGTCGTCGGCGCACGGCACGAACGCCGCGTCGGCGGTGATGGCGGGGATGCGGGTGGTCGTGGTGGGCTGCGACGACGGCGGCAACGTCGACCTGGTCGACCTCGACGCGAAGATCGACAAGCATCGGGGCGCGCTGGCGGCGATCATGGTGACGTACCCGTCGACGCACGGGGTGTACGAGACGGGCATCGCGCAGTTGTGCGCGAAGGTCCACGACGCCGGCGGCCAGGTGTACGTCGACGGGGCGAACCTCAACGCGCTGGTCGGGTTCGCCAAGCCGGGCCGCTTCGGCGCGGACGTGTCGCACCTCAACCTGCACAAGACGTTCTGCATTCCGCACGGCGGCGGCGGGCCGGGGGTGGGCCCGGTGGCGGTGCGCGCGCACCTGGCCCCGTTCCTGCCCGGCGACCCGTGCGGCGACGGCGGCGACGGCCGGCCGGTGATCTCGGCGGCCCGGTACGGGTCGGCGGGGATCCTGCCGATCCCGTGGGCGTACCTGCGGATGATGGGCGCGGCGGGCCTGGCCCGGGCCACCGGGGTGGCGGTGCTCGCCGCGAACTACGTGGCGGCGCGGCTGCGGGAACACTTCCCGGTGCTGTACGCGGGCAACAAGGGCCTGGTGGCGCACGAGTGCATCCTGGACCTGCGGCCGGTGACGAAGGCCGCGGGGATCAGCGTCGACGACGTGGCCAAGCGGCTCATCGACTACGGGTTCCACGCGCCGACGATGTCGTTCCCGGTGGCGGGGACGCTGATGGTGGAGCCGACCGAGAGCGAGGACCTGGCCGAGCTGGACCGGTTCTGCGACGCGATGATCGCCATCCGCGCGGAGATCGACGCGGTGGCGTCGGGGCGCTGGCCGGCCGGCGACAACCCCCTGGCCAACGCGCCGCACACGGCGGCGATGGTGTCGGCCGACGAGTGGCCGCACCCGTATCCGCGGTCGGTGGCCGGCTACCCGGGGGGCGTGGACCGGGCCGGGAAGTACTGGCCGCCGGTGCGGCGCGTCGACGGCGCCTACGGCGACCGGAACCTGGTCTGCTCGTGCCCCGCGCCGGAGGCGTTCGAGGACTGAGCGCCGCGGCCGTACGGGGGACCCACCCGGTTCGAGGACCGGCGCGGGACGCCGGGGCGGTGCACGTGGCCGCCCCGGCCGGTGCGTCGACCTGGGGAGGGCAGCCCCGCGAGCGGGGGCTAGCCTGAGGTCGACGTGTGCGTCAGGTTGACGCTGGGTGAACGGTCAGGCCACGAGGGCGTGTCGGGCGGGGCCACGGTGGGGGGCGATGGTGCTGCCGTCGGGAAGGAGCTCGCCGGTGTCCTCGAAGACGATGACACCGTTGCAGAGCAGGCTCCAGCCCTGCTCAGGGAAGCAGGCGATGATCCGGGCGGCTTCCCGGTCGGTCGCTTCGGCAGAGGGGCAGGTGGGTTGGTGCTGGCACATCGGGTTCTCCGGACTGTGGGGGCACTGTGTCATGGTTCACATGACCAGTGACGCACAGTACCAAGCGACAGCGAGCCGCATCGAGCAGGTTCACGCCATGTCGCCGGGAAATCCACTGAACGGACGAGGGAGAATGGGCCGGACGGCGTGGAAGCGCTCCCACTGAGGCGAGTCGACGCACCCGCCGCCCCCACCCGCTGCCGCGACCGCCTCGCCGAACGCGACCGCCTCGAATGGCGGCTGACCGACGGTGGCGACCCCGCCGCGCTCGCCCAGGACTTCCTCACCGCCCACGGCCTCGGCGTCGACGACCTCACCCGCCCCGCCACCCACCGCCCCGACGGCCCCTGCGGCGCCGCCCTCTACCTTTCCGCCGCCGCAGCCGCCACCATGACCGCCGCCGCACCCGGCGCACCCACCCCCGCCCCCGCCCTGCCCGACCTCGCCATCGTCGTCTACGACCACACCACCCCCCGCCCCACCCCGCCACCGGCGCCCGAGAGCACCTGGTGGGTCGGCGACTGGACCCCCAGCTGGACCCCCCACCAACACGCCGCCGCCGTCACCACCGTCCGCGCCGCCATCGGCCGCGGCGACGTCTACCAGGCCAACCTCGTCGGCCACGCCGCCGCCCCCTACACCGGCAACCCCCACCCCGCCCTCGCCCGACTCGCCCGCCTCCCCGGCGCCCGCTACGGCGGCACCCTGCACGGCCCCGGCTGGGCCATCGGCTGCGCCTCACCGGAAACCCTCATCGCCGTCGAAGCCGGCCGCCTCGTCACCCGCCCCATCAAAGGCACCCGCCCCGCCACCGCCGCCGGCCGCACCGAACTGCTCACCTCCGCCAAGGAACGCGCCGAACACATCATGATCGTCGACCTGGAACGCAACGACCTCGCCCGCGTCGCCGCCACCGGCACCGTCACCGTCGACGAACTGTTCGCCGTACGCCGCTGGTGCGACCTGTGGCAGGCCGAATCCACCGTCTCCGCCGCCCCCGCCGACGGCCTCGGCCTCGCCGACCTGCTCCACGCGCTCTGCCCCGGCGGCTCCGTCACCGGCGCACCCAAACTCGCCGCCTGCGACGTCATCGCCGCCTGCGAACCCGTCGGCCGCGGCGCCGCCATGGGCGCCCTCGGCTGGATCGCCCCCGGCCACCTCGACCTCGGCCTCACCATCCGCACCGCCGCCGCCGACGCCCACCACCTGCACACCTGGGCCGGCGGCGGCATCACCTGGGACAGCGACCCCGACGCCGAAGTCGCCGAAGCCGCCGCCAAGGCCCAGCCCGTCCGCGCCGCCCTCACCAACCGATAACCTGCTGGCATGACGATGCGCCCCATCCGGATCATCGGCGACCCGGTGCTCCGCACCGCCTGCGAACCGGTCACCACCTTCGACGCCGACCTACGCGCCCTGGTCACCGACCTCATGGACACCCTGCTCGGCGCCCCCGGCCGCGCCGGCGTCGCCGCCAACCAGATCGGCGTGCCCGCCCAGGTCTTCGTCTACGACGCCGACGGCCACCGCGGCCACATGATCAACCCCACCCTGGAATTGTCCGACGAAACCCAGGACGACGACGAGGGCTGCCTGTCCATCCCCGGCCTCTACTTCCCGACCCCCCGCGCCCTGCACGCCACCGCACACGGCTTCGACCAGCACGGCGAACCACTCACCATCTCCGGCAGCGGATTCCTCGCCCGCGCCCTGCAACACGAGACCGACCACCTCCACGGCCGCCTCTACGTCGACACCCTGCGCGGCGACACCCGCCGCAAAGCCCTCCGCGAGATCCGCGCCGGCCGCTACGACACACCCCGCCGCTGACCACCGCCTCGACCCGAGCACCGGCGGGCCGCCCCGCCACCCTCACCCCAACCGGGCCGTCAGCGCGTACTCCCCGTACTCGGCCACCACCGTGAACCCCAACCGCCGGTACATCCGCACCGCCACCCCGTTGTCGCCCCGCACGTTCAACGCCACGTGCTCCACCTCCCCGACCAACCGCCCACACAACGCCGCCACCACCGCCGCACCCAACCCCCGCCCCCGAAACCCCGGATGCGTCGTCACGTTCCCCAACGCCGCCACCCCCCACGTCGGCGAATACACGTGCACCCCCGCCACCGCGACCAGCGCCCCACCCCGACGCACCCCCACGTACCGGCCCGTGTCGAGCATCCGCGCGTCGAACCAGTTCCCCGGATACGCCGCCGCGTACAGACCCCGCAACTCCGGCAGATCCGCCGCCGTCAACAGCTGCCCCTCGGCGACCACCCCCGCCAACCGGGCCCGATCCGTCAACGCCATCTTCACGTGCCCCACACCACCACCGACGTCGAACCCGCCACCCAACGCCGCCACCAGACCAGGCGACAGATGCGCGTGCACCCGCGCCGGCAACACCGGCGTCAGATCCGCCAGCAACCCCGCCAACTCCGCCCGCCCACCCGGCCCGGCGAACGCCAACAGCGTCGGCGGCACCGCACCGTGATACAGCAACGCCACCTGCCCGCCACGACGAAACCACGACGTGTACGGCCAGAAGAAGTCGTCGAGATCACCCAACTCGTACGCGTGCAACGCCGGATCCCGCCCCAGCAGCCGACCCAACAACCCACGGTCGTGCTCGGCACGCGCCAACCCGCTCAGCGACACCCCTCGGCCGGCAGATTCTCGTGCGCCCACCGCGCCAACGCATCCAACGCCGGCAACACCGCCGCACCCCGCTCCGTCAGCTCGTAGCTGACCCCCACCGGCGGACCCTCCCGCACCGTGCGACTGACCAACCCCACCCGCACCAACTCACCCAACCGGTCCGACAACACCGACTCGCTGATCCCCGGCAACGCCCGCGCTAACTCCGCGAACCCCGCCGGCCCCAGCCCCAACGTCCCCAGCAACACCCCGTTCCACCGCTTGCCCAGGAACCCGAACGCCCGCGTCAGACCCTGGTCGCACACACGAGGAACGTCGTCGGCAGGGGAGCGCAGCGTCATGACCCCAGGATACGTGGCACCCGCCACGACACAGCAGCTTCGAAAAAGCTAGCTGCTACCGTAGGCGCAGCAACAACCCCACGAACCCGGAGGACACCATGACCGACACGACCACACCCCTGATCACCCTCCACCCCGACGCCCAAGCCCAACTCTTCACCGACGCCCGCACCGCCAACACCTTCACCGACGAACCCGTCACCGACGAACACCTGCGCGCCATCTTCGACCTCGCCAAGTACCCACCCACCGCCGCCAACACCCAACCCCTCCGCGTCCTCTACATCCGCCCCGGCGACGCCCGCGACCGCCTCCTCACCCACATGGCCGAAGGCAACCGCACCAAGACCGCCACCGCCCCCGTCGTCGCCATCCTCGCCGCCGACACCGACTTCCACGACCACATCCCCCGCATCTTCCCCATCCGCCCCGAACTGCGCGACGGCCTCGCCGCCGACCCCGCCACCCGCGACGGCATGGCCCGCTTCAACGCCACCCTCCAGATCGCCTACTGGCTCCTCGCCGTCCGCGCCGCCGGCCTCGCCGCCGGACCCATGGCCGGCTTCGACGCCGCCGGCGTCGACCGCGAATTCTTCGCCGACAGCAGCTGGCGCTCCCTGCTCGTCGTCAACATCGGCAAACCCGGCCCCGACGCCTGGTTCCCCCGACTGCCCCGCCTCGACTACGACGACGTCGTCCGCCACGCCTGACCCACCCCCGCCGGGCCGGCGCGCAACCACCACGCGCCGGCCCGTGCGGACAGCGGCAGCGCGACCGGCAGGCCGGCACCACCCCTCACCGACCCCGACGCCGCCGCAACCACACACCCACCCAACCCACCACCACGAACACCACCATCGAACACACCAACACCCTCAGCACCCCACCCACCCCCCAACACCCACGTAAGCTGCACAGAGTGCGCCTGGCCACCTTCAACCTGCTCCACGGCCGATCCCTCACCGACGGACTCGTCGACCCCCACCGACTCACCACCGCCGTCGCCGCCCTCGACGCCGACATCCTCGCCCTCCAAGAAGTCGACCGCGACCAAACCCGCAGCGGCAACCACGACCTCACCACCATCGCCGCCCACGCCCTCCACGCACCCCACCACCGCTTCGCCGCCGCCCTCGTCGGCACCCCCGGCGAACACTTCCGCCCCCTACGCCACGACGACGACGGACACGGCGAACCCCGCTACGGCATCGGCCTCATCACCCGCCACCCCGTACACACCTGGCAGGTCACCCGCCTCAAACCCGCCCCCGTCCGCTCACCCGTCTACATCCCCGGCCCCGACGGCGGCCTCGTCCTCCTACAGGACGAACCCCGCGTCATCCTCGCCGCCGTCCTCGACACCCCCCACGGCGACATCACCGTCGCCGCCACCCACCTCTCCTTCGTCCCCGGCTGGAACGCCCACCAACTCCGCCAGACCGTCCGCGCCCTCCGCACCCTCCCCGCCCCCCGCATCCTCCTCGGCGACCTCAACCTCCCCGCCACCCCCGCCCGACTCATCTCCGGCTGGACCCCCCTCGCCCGCCGCCCCACCTACCCCGCCACCCACCCCCGCGTCCAACTCGACCACATCCTCGCCGACCGCCACCTCCGCCACCGACTACCACCCGTCACCTCCACCGCCACCCCCACCTCCACCATCTCCGACCACCGCCCCCTCCTCGTCGACCTCGGCTAACCACCCCACCCCACAGCCCGCCGCGCCGCCCCCACCGCATTACGAAACAACATCGCCACCGTCGTCGGACCCACCCCACCCACCCGCGGCGTGATCGCCCCCGCCACCCGCGCACACGCCGGATCCACATCCGGCAACAACCGCCGCCCCGCATACCGCACCCCACCACCCACCACCACCGCACCCGGCCGCACATGCTCCGGCCGCACGATCCCCGGCACCCCCGCATGCACCACCGTCACCGCAGCATCCGCCGTCGCCCGCTTCTGCCCCAACAACATCGCCAACGGACGCCCCAACGTCGCACCCCGACCCAGCACCACCACCTCCCGACCCGCCACCGACACCCCATGAAACGCCAACAACGCCTCGATCCCCGCCGGCGTACACGGCACCGGCCCCGGCAACCCCAACGCCAACCGCCCCAGATTCACCGGATGCATCCCATCCACATCCTTGTCCGGATCCAGCACCTGCAACGCCCGCCCGTAATCCAGGCCCCCCGGAACCGGATGCTGCACCAACACCCCGTGCACCCCACGGTCGGCATTGAACTCCTCGATCACCCGATGCAGGTCCACCTGCGACGCCGACGCCGGCAACCGCACATGCGGCGACGCGAACCCCAACTCCGCCGCCCGCCGCCGCTTGATCCGGATGTACCCGGCGCTCGCGTCGTCGTCGCCGACCAGCACCGTCGCCAACGACGGCGTCACCCCCGCCGCCCGCAACGCGACGACCTCCGCCGCCACCTCACCCCACACCCGATCCGCCACCGGCCCACCCGGCAACAACCGCGCCACACCCACAGAACCCGTCGAAGAGGACACGCCAACCACCTCGCCCGCAGGGGCCCAGGCGGACGACCCCCACGACGAGCTCCCCGATGGTCCATCCCATCCCCGGTGCCGCCAGTCGCGTGCCACCCATCCTGCCGCAACCACCCCTCACCCCGCGTCCCCCCGCGCCGACACCAACCCCGCCAACACCCGATTCGTACGGTTCGACCGCACCGCCGCCCGCTGCTGACCCGCCGTCACCTCGATGTACGTCTGCGACGACGCCAACGACGCATGCCCCAACAACCGCATGATCTCCGCCGCGCTCGCCCCGTCCTCCGCCAACCGCGTCGCGAACGTGTGCCGCAACGCGTGCAACCGCGCCCCCTGCGGCACCCGGTCGACCACCCCCGCCCGCCGGAAACACGACTCCACCAGATACTGCAACCCACCCCGCCGCAACGGCTCACCGTGCCGATCCACCAGCAACGGCGACTCCGGCCGCACCGACCGCGACCCGAACCGCCGCGCCCGACTGTCCAGGTACGCCACCAGCACCCTGTCCAACTCCGGCTCGATCGGCACCACCCGCGGCCGACCCCCCTTGCCCGCCACCTCCACCCGACGCTCGCCCGGCCGCCCCGCCAGCGACGCCACCCGCAGCGCCAGCAGCTCCGCCAGGCGCAGTCCCGCACACAGCGCCAACGCCAGCACCGCCACGTCCCGCTCCGGCCACGGATCACGCTGCCGACCGTCCTGCCGGGACACCGCCGCGAGCAACTGCTCCGGGGTGTCCTCACCGCGCAGCGGCTTGGGCTGGGGGAGCGGGGCACGGGGACGCCCCACCGCCGGCATCGGGTTGCCCGCCACCACCTGCTCGGCCACCAGGAACGAGAAGAAGCTGTTCCACGTCGACCAGGCCCGATGCACCGACGCCACGGCGCGGGGCGCGGCGAACCGGGCGAACGCCGCCCGCATGACCCTGGGGGAGAGGGCCACGACCGGCAGCGCCTCGGGCGGCACGGCCGGGGTGACGACCTCCGCGGCCAGCGCCGCCACCGCCCGCAGATCCCGCCGGTACGCCGCGAGGGTGTGCGGGGACGGCTTGCGGGTGGCCCGGGCGGTCAGGAACTCCTCGACGAGACTCATTACCGATTCGTCCTGTTTGTCATGCATAAGCGATATTATGCATGATTTTCGGGTTCGCGGCGACCGCCGGCAGAGGGGGAGCGGATCCCACCCGCCCCGCCACGCCGAGGAAAAGAACGGCGCGGGCCCTCGACGGCGGGCGGTCGGTCGAAGGCGTGCCCGACGAACGCGGGCCACGGGACGCCGCCCGCGCGGCGGGCCCCGGCGGCACGTCAGGGTGATCGCCGCGGTGGGCCGGCGACACGGTCGGGGCGGCACACGACGGCGCGGGTGATTCGGGGTGGCGGACCGGGCCGTTTGTGGGTCGCGCCCGCGCAGGGCGCTCCGGCCCCTCTCGGAGGAGCCCCGGAATAGTCAACTTGACATAATGTACATTATCGAATCTCGTGTGGGCGTCGCGTTTACCGCTGGCTTCCCCCTGATGATCAACCTATGCTGGTCCGATGCCTCCGCTGTCGACCTGTTCACCCGCCGTCACGTTCGTGACGCGGGCACACGTCGCGTGCGGTGCGAGCGTCGTGGGCGCGCCGGTCGTCGTGGGCCAGGCCAGCGCCGTGGTCACCTACGGGCTGCCGAGCCCGACCGGCCGTGGCCCTCCGGCGGCGGTTCCCCTCCCCGAAACGACCGCCAGGGCGAAGCCGTAGAGCTTCGGCCCTTTTTCTTTTCCCCGGGTTTCTCATCGGAAGGACCGACCATGAGTGTGGATCATCGCAGCGTCGACCAGAAGTGGCTGGCTGAGCTACGCGCGTCCCTGGCGGACGAGTTCGCCACGCAGACGGCGCGGCTGCGGGAACTGACCGAGCTCAACGCCGACACGGGCGACCCGGGCGAGGCGCACACCCGGGCGGCGCTGGTGGTGGCCGCGCGGCGGGGCGTGGAGCAGGTCGCCGACGCCCTGCGGCGCATCGACGAGGGTGGGTACGGCGTGTGTGAGAGGTGTGAGCGGACCATTCCGGTGCAGCGGCTGGAGGTGGTGCCGTACGCCCGGTTCTGCGTGCCGTGTCAGGAGAGGTCGGCCGGCTGACGTGGGTGGCGCGTGGGCCGCCGCCCCGACCTGGGGTGGCGGCCCACCGCCGTGTCGGCCGCGCCGCGCTGGTCAGAGGCCGCCGGAGACGCGCAGGACGGTGCCGGTGGCGTAGCTGGCGTCGGGGCTGAGCAGCCAGGCGATGGCGGCGGCGATCTCGTCGGGTTCGCCGGCGCGGCCGAGTGGGATGCGACCGGCGGCGGTGTCGGCGCGGTCGGGTGCGCCGGAGAGGGCGTGCAGGTCGGTGCGGACGATGCCGGGGGCGACGCCGTTGACGCGGATGCCGTGGGGGGCGAGTTCCTTGGCGAGGCCGACGGTGAGGGTGTCGGTGGCGGCTTTGGCGGCGGCGTAGTGGACGTACTCCCCTGGGCTGCCGAGGGTGGCGGCGGCGGAGGAGACGTTGACGATGGCGCCGCCTCGGGTGAGGCGGCGGGCGGCTTGTTGGGCGCAGAGGACGTACCCGATGAGGTTGACGTCGACGACGTGGCGTAGGTCTTCGGCGCGCAGGTCGGCCAGGGGGCCGATGGGGCTGGTGACGCCGGCGTTGTTGACCAGGCCGGTGAGGGTGCCGAGGGTGGCGGCGGTGTCGAAGAGGTGGGCGACGGCGTCGGGGTCGGTGGTGTCGGCCTGGACGGCGAGGGCGTTTCGGCCGGTGGCCTGGATGTCGGCGACGACGCCGGTGGCGGCGGTGTGGTCGCGGCGGTAGGCGATGGCGATGTGGTGGCCTGCGTGGGCGAGGCGGCGGGCGGTGGCGGCGCCGATGCCGCGGCTGCCGCCGGTGACGATGGTGACGGGTGGCATCGGGTGGTCCTCTCCCCCGGTGTGTGGTGGTGACGTTACCGGTGGCGTGGGGCGCGGTGGCGGGTGTGATCGCTTACGCTGCCGGCGTCGGTTCGTGGAGAGGGGTGGTTGGGGTGGCGGGTGTGCGGGTCGGTGATGTGGTGGAGGATTTCGCGTTGCCGGACGAGACGGGTGCGTCTCGGCGGTTGTCGGAGTTTCTGGCGTCGGGGCCGGTGGTGTTGTTCTTCTATCCGGCGGCGATGACGCGGGGGTGCACGGCGGAGAGTTGTCATTTCCGGGATCTGGCGGCGGAGTTCGCGGCGGTGGGTGCGTCTCGGGTGGGGATCAGTCGGGATGGGGTGGAGCGACAGGCGGAGTTTTCGCGGTTGCACGGGTTCGACTTTCCGTTGTTGTCGGATGTCGACGGTGTGGTGGCGCGGCGGTTCGGGGTGTTGCGGCGGTTGCCGTTGGGGCCGTTGGGCACGCGGCGGATGACGTTCGTGATCGGGGTGGATCGGCGGGTGGTGGAGGTGGTGCACAGCGAGTTGGGGATGAACGAGCATGCGGATCGGGCGCTGCGGGCGTTGGGGGGTTGATCTTCGGGGTGTCGGTGCGGGCTGGTATCAAGGCAGGATCAAACAGGTGTACGGAAGAGGGTTGTGATGGTTGCCGCGGGCCAGGGTTTGTCCACTGACGAGGTGCAGAGCATCCGGGAGGCGTTGGCGGCGGGCCGGAAGCCGAGGGTGGTGTTCACCTCGTCGGCTGGTCAGATCGCCGGTCAGGTGGGTCAGGTGGTGGAGTTGACGGATCCGGCGGTGTCGGACGAGTTCGTGGTGGTGCGGTTCGGGCGTGACGAGTTGCCGTTCTCCCCCGCCGATGTGGCGGTGGCGCCGCGGGGGGCGGGTCGGAAGGCGGTTGCGGCGGCGGAGGCGCCGCCGGAGTCTGAGCCGGAGCCGGCGGTGGTGGAGCCGGAGTTCGTGTTGGACACGCCGCGGGTGCCGGCGCAGCGGCGGGAGGAGCCGAGGGTGGAGCAGGAGCAGGATCAGGTGGAGGCGAAGCCGGCGCGTAGGCCGGTGAAGGCGGTGAAGGCGGTGAAGCCGAAGGGGCCGGCGGGGTTGACGGTGACGTTGGCGTATGCGGAGGGTGAGTGGACGGTGGCGGCGCAGCAGGGTGCGAAGGCGTTGGCGAAGCCGTATGTGGTGAAGCCGGCGGAGGCGTTGCGGATGGTGGCGTTGGTGGATGTTCCGGGGGTGCAGGAGGCGGTGGAGCAGATTCTGGCGGCGGAGCGGGCGGAGGCGGAGCAGCAGGCGGAGAAGTTGCGGGCGGAGTTGGCGGAGATCGAGGCGCGGTTGGCGGAGTTGCGCGAGGCGGGTTGATGGTGCCTCTCCCCCGCCCCCGTCGCTGTGTGCGGCGGGGGCGGTTTTGTGTGTGGGGCCGGCGCGTGGGGAGTCGCGCCGGCCCCGGGGCGGGTGGTCAGTGGGTGGGGATGTGGGCGACGCCGATGCGCTTGCGGAAGACCCAGTAGGTCCAGCCCTGGTAGGCCAGGACGATGGGGGTGAAGATGACCGCCACCCAGGTCATGATCTTGAGGGTGTAGGGGGTGGAGGCGGCGTTGGTGGCGGTGAGGGTGCCGGCGGGGTCCAGCGTGGAGGGCATGACGTTGGGGAAGAGCGCGGCGAAGAGGGTGGCGACGGCGAGGGCGATGGCGAGGGCGGTGCCGGTGAAGGCCCAGCCTTCGCGGCGGGCGCGGGCGGCGGCGAGGCCGCCGAGGAGGGCGAGGGCGGCGCCGGTGGCGAGCGCGACGGCGGTGGCGTTGGAGCGGATGGTGAGGGACCAGCCGAGGAAGGCGACGGCGGCGATGGCGGTGCCGACGCCGAGTTTGGGGGCGAGGGCGCGGGCGCGGTGGCGGATGTCGCCGGTGGTCTTGAGGGCGAGGAAGACGGCGCCGTGGGTGAGGAAGAGGCCGAGGGTGGTGGCTCCGCCGAGGAGGGCGTAGGGGTGGAGCAGGTCGGTGAGGCCGCCGACGTATTCGTGGTCGGCGTCGAGGGGTACGCCGCGGAAGATGTTGGCGAAGGCGACGCCCCACAGGACGGCGGGGATGGCGGAGCCCCAGAAGATGGCGTGGTCCCAGCGGCGTTTCCAGGTGGCTTCGGGGCGCTTGTGGCGGTATTCGAAGGCGACGCCGCGGGCGATGAGGGCGAGCAGGATGAGCAGGAGGGGCAGGTAGAAGCCGGAGAAGAGGGTGGCGTACCACTCGGGGAAGGCGGCGAACATGGCGCCGCCGGCGGTGATGAGCCAGACCTCGTTGCCGTCCCAGACGGGGCCGATGGTGTTGATGAGGACGCGGCGTTCGCGGTCGTCGCGGCCGAGGACGGGTAGGAGCATGCCGACGCCGAAGTCGAAGCCTTCGAGGATGAAGTAGCCGGTGAAGAGCACGGCGACGAGGAGAAACCAGATGGTGGTGAGTTCCACGGTGGGGCTCCGGGTCAGTAGGCGAAGGCGAGCGGGCGCTCGGTGTCGTCGTCGGTGGGTTCGGGGTCGGGGGTGAGGTCGGGTACGCCGGCTTTGGCGTAGCGGACGAGAAGTTTGAGTTCGATGACGGCGAGGGTGGCGTAGATGAGGGTGAAGGCGGTGAAGGAGGTGAGGACTTCGGTGAGGGAGACGGTGCGGGAGACGCCGTTGCGGGTGAGCATTTCGCCGAAGACGATCCAGGGTTGGCGGCCCATTTCGGTGAAGATCCAGCCGAAGGAGTTGGCCAGCAGCGGCAGCAGCGGCATGACGAGGGCGGCGCGGAGCAGCCAGCGGTTGGTGGGGGTGCGGCCCTTGCGTTGGCTCCAGAGCACCAGCAGGGCGATGGCGGCGGCGGCGAGGCCGAGGCCGATCATGAAGCGGAAGCTCCAGTAGGTGACGGGGATGATGGGGGCGTAGTCGCCGGGGCCGTACTGGGTGGCGTATTGGGCCTGGAGGTCGTTGATGCCCTGGACGGTGCCGTTGGGGTCGCCGGTGCCGAGGAACGACAGCAGGTAGGGGATCTTGAGGGCGAAGATCTCGCGGCTGCCGTCGAGGCTGCCGACGGTGAGCACGGAGAACGAGGCGGGGCTTTCGGTGGTGTAGAGGCCCTCGGCGGCGGCCATTTTCATGGGCTGCACCTCGGTCATGATCTTGCCTTGGATGTCGCCGGTGAGCAGCACGAGGGTCGAGGAGGCCAGGACGACCCAGGCGCCGAATCTGGTGGCGAAGCGGTAGGCGTCGGTGTCGGCGCTGTCGCGGTGGCGCATGACGTGCCAGAGGCTGACGGTGACGACGAGGGCGCCGGCGACGAGGAACGATCCGGCGAGGGTGTGGGGGAAGGTGACGAGGGCGACCTTGTTGGTGAGGACGGCGAGGAAGTCGGTGAGTTCGGCGCGGCCGGTGTCGGGGTTGATGCGGTAGCCGACGGGGTTCTGCATGAAGGAGTTGGCGGCGAGGATGAAGTAGGCGGAGAGGTTGGTGCCGATGGCGGCGGCCCAGATGCTGGCGAGGTGGAGGCGTTTGGGGAGGCGGTCCCAGCCGAAGATCCACAGGCCGATGAAGGTGGATTCGAGGAAGAAGGCGACGAGGGCTTCGATGGCCAGGGGTGCGCCGAAGATGTCGCCGACGAAGCGGGAGTAGTCGCTCCAGTTCATGCCGAACTGGAATTCCTGGACGATGCCGGTGACGACGCCCATGGCGAAGTTGATGAGGAAGAGTTTTCCGTAGAATTTGGTGAGTTTGAGGTAGCGCTCGTTGCCGGTGCGGTGCCAGAGGGTCTGGAGGATGGCGACGAGCACGGACAGGCCGATGGTCAGCGGCACGAACAGGAAGTGGTAGACGGTGGTGACACCGAACTGCCAGCGGGCGACGTCCAACGCGTCCACCTGGAACCCCCAGCCTTTCATACTACGAGACGTAGTAGATACTACTCGTCGTCGTAGACGATGTGGCAGGGGCGGAGGTCCCGACCCGGCCCGGGCCCAATGACCTTGATCACCCCCCGCCGGGCGGCCCGGGGGGCGTGCTCCCCTCTCCCCCGCCGGCCGAGCTCCCGGGCCTGGCGCGGGCGTGCGACCATCGACCGCTGATGGACACGCCCACCGCCCGCTGGCGGCCTCCCCTGATCTGGCGCGGCGCCCAACTGCTCGCCCGCGCCGTCGTCGGCGCCCTGGCCCGCCTGGAGGTCACCGGCGACGTGCCCGACGGGTTGCGTCGGGGGCCGCTGATCCTGGCGGCCAACCACCTGAGTCCCTTCGACCCGCTCGTGCTGGCCGCCGCCTGCCGCGCCCGCGGCGTCTCCCCCCGGTTCATGGCCACCGGCGGGCTGTTCCGCGCCCCGCTGCTGGGGGCGGCGATGCGCCGGGCCGGGCACCTGCGCGTCGACCGGGGCACCGCCGCCGTGCACCGGGCCCTGGACGACGCGGCGTGCGCCGTGGCCGCCGGGTCGGTGATCCTGGTGTATCCGGAGGGCCGCATCGGGCTGGACCCGGGCCTGTGGCCCGAGCGCGGCAAGACGGGCACCGCCCGGCTCGCCCTGGCCAGCGGCGCGGCCGTCGTGCCGGTGGCCCAGTGGGGCGCGCACGAGGTGCTGCCGTACCGGGCGCCGAAGGGCATGCTGCGCGCCGTGGCCCGGGCGTTGTGGCGGCGGCCGGTGGTGCGGGTGCGCTTCGGCGACCCGGTCGCGCTGGGCGACGTGGCCGCCGACGCGCCGGGCGCGGCCCGGCGGGTCACCGACCGGATCATCGACGCGATCACCGACACCCTGACGCCGCTGCGCCCCGACGAGCCCGACGTGCCGCGTCACGTCGACCCGGGCCGGCCCGTCGACACCTCCCGGGCGCACCGTCGCCGGCTGCCCTGACGCGCCGGGCTCGCCGGTGTGGCGTGCCGCTCGCCTGCCGGTCATCGGGCGTCGGCCGGGGCGGGGCATACTGCCGTGCGTGCAGTCCCCCGCCGCCTATCTCGACGCGCCCGCGCCGCTGGCGTTCGCCCACCGCGGCGGCGCGGCCCACGGCGACGAGAACACCGCCGAGGCGTTCGCCCGCGCGGTGGGCCTGGGCTACCGGTACGTCGAGACCGACGTGCACGCCACCGCCGACGGGGTGGCCGTGGTGTTCCACGACGCGACCCTGCGGCGGGTCACCGGGCAGCCGGGGCGCATCGCGGACCTGCGCTGGGCGGATCTGGCGTCGGTGCGCGTGGGCGGGGCGGCCGTGGTGCCCCGCCTCGACGACGTGCTCGGCTCCTGGCCGCGGGTGCGGTTCAACGTCGACGTGAAGGCAGACGGGGCGGTCGCGCCGACCGTCGCCGCGCTGGAGCGGGTCGCCGCCGGCGACCGGGTGCTGCTGGCGTCGTTCAGCGACGCCCGGCTGGCCCGGCTGCGGGCGGCCACGCGCGGGCGGGTCGCCACGGGGCTGGGCGCGCGGGGGGTGGCCCGGCTGCGGGTGGCGTCGCTGCACGGGCGGCCGGTGCGGCTGCACCCGTCGGTGGTGGCGGCGCAGGTGCCGCCGCGCTACGGCCGGCTGCCCGTGGTCGACCGCCGGTTCCTGGCGTACGCGCACGGGCTGGGGTTGCACGTGCACGTCTGGACGATCGACGAACCTGCCGAGATGCACGAGTTACTTGATCTTGGGGTGGATGGCATCATGACCGATCACGTCGGCGTGCTGCGCGACGTCTACCGCAGCCGCGGCCACTGGGCCGCCTGAGACCGGCGGAGGAAACCGATGGCCGAGACGGTCACCCCCGACGTGGCGACCCCGCCGCCTGCCAGCACCGCCCGCGAGCGGCGCGGCTGGTACCTCTACGACTGGGCGAACTCGGCGTTCCAGACGACGGTGATCACGGTGTTCCTCGGCCCGTTCCTGACCACCGTCACCGAGTTGGCCGCCGGCTGTGAGCTGGGCGCCGACCGCTGCGACGGGTACGTGCACCCGCTGGGCATCCGGGTCGCCGCCGGCTCCTACTACCCGTACCTGATCTCCCTGTCGGTGTTCCTGACCGTGTTCGTGCTGCCGGTGGTCGGCGCGGTGGCCGACCGGTCGGCGCACAAGAAGCGGCTGCTGGGCGCGGCGGCGTTCACCGGCGCGGGGGCGACGATCGCGTTCGCGTTCGTCACCGGCGAGCGGTACCTGCTCGGCGGGGCGCTGTTCCTGGTGGCCAACATCGCCTTCGGCGCGGCCGTGGTGGTCTACAACTCGTTCCTGCCGCAGCTGGGCGGGCCCGACGAACGCGACGGCATCTCCAGCCGCGGCTGGGCCATCGGCTACCTCGGCGGCGGGCTGCTGCTGGCCGCGAACCTCGTCGCGGTGACCATGCTCACCGAGGAGGGCGACCCGCAGCGCACCCTGGACCTGGCCCGCTGGTCGATCGTGTCGGCCGGGGTGTGGTGGGCGGCGTTCACCCTCGTTCCGCTGCGCTGGCTACGCGAGCGCCCCGCCGCCGCCGCGTCGGCCGGCGGCGGCAACGTGCTCACCGACGGGTTCCGGCAGCTCGGCCGCACCCTGCGCGAGGTCAAGGCGTACCCGTTGACGTTGTTCTTCCTGCTGGCGTTCCTGGTCTACAACGACGGCATCCAGACCGTGATCACCCTGGCCAGCCAGTACGGCACCGAGGAGCTGAAGCTGGGGCAGAGCACCCTGATCACCACCATCCTGCTGGTGCAGTTCCTCGCCTTCGGCGGGGCCCTGGGCCTGGGCGCGCTGGCCCGGCGCATCGGGGCGTGGAAGACGGTGCTGCTGAGCCTCGTGCTGTGGACCGGGGTGATCGTCGCCGCGTTCCGGCTGCCCGCCGAGGCGCCGCTGCCGTTCATGATCCTCGGCGGGGCCATCGGGCTGGTCCTCGGCGGCAGCCAGGCGCTGAGTCGGTCGCTGTTCAGCCAGCTCATCCCCGCCGGCAAGGAGGGCGAGTACTACGGCTTCTACGAGATCAGCGACAAGGGCACCAGCTGGCTCGGGCCCCTCGCGTTCGGGCTGGTGTTCCAGCTCACGGCGTCCTACCGGGTGGGCCTGGTCTCCCTGCTGATCTTCTTCGTGGTCGGGTTCGCGTTGCTGGCCGCCGTGCCGATCCGCCGCGCGATCGTCGCCGCCGGCAACACTCCCCCGAGGGTGCTGTAGGGCCGCCCACGCACCAAAATGATCGACGAGCATCGATCGACTAGGCTGCCCCGACGTGACCGACGACGCCGCTGCCACCCCGATCTGCCTGGCCCGGCCCCTCCCGGGCCCGGACGACGACCCCCGCCGCGGCTGCGCCGCCACCCGGGGCGCCGACGGCCGGCCGCTGCACGCCGCCGCCCTGAGGTTCTTCTGGGGGCCGATGGACTGCGGCAAGTCCACGATGGCCCTGCAGATGAACCACAACCACGCCCGGCAGGGCCGCCGCGGCCTGGTCACCACCCGCATCGACCGGTCCCTGGGCCCGCAGGTCACCACCCGCATCGGCCTGGCCCACGCCGCGATCGAGGTCACCGACGGCCTCGACCTGCGCGACCTGGTCAACGACGCCTGGGCCGAGGGGGTGCGCGTGGACTACCTCATCTGCGACGAGGCGTCCTTCTACAACCTCGAACACGTCGAGCAGATGGCCGACCTCGTCGACAACTACGACGTCGACGTGTACGCGTTCGGCCTGGCCACCGACTTCCGGTCCTGCCTGTTCCCCGCCGCCCGACGGCTGTTCGAACTCGCCGACTCCGTCGCCCGCATCCAGGTCGAGGTGCTGTGCTGGTGTGGCCGCGAGGGGCTGCTCAACGCCCGCGTCATCGACGGCCGGGTCGTGCGCGAGGGCGAACAGGTCGTCATCGGCGACACCGTGGACACCGCCGACGTGCGCTACCAGGTGCTGTGCCGGCGGCACTACCGCGCCGGCGAGCTGGGCCCCCGCGACTGACCGCGCCGGCGGCAGCGGGTCAGAACGGGTCACCGCAGACCCGCCAGTCGCCGTCCTCCTGCGCCATCGGCACCGTGCGTTCCTCGCCCGCGCCGCCGTCGCGGGTCAGCCGCGCGCGCACCGTCCCGGCCGGCCGGCCCCCCTTGGTGCGCACCGATACGTCGACGATCTCGTAGCCGGTGACCACCGGCGGCGTGCGCACCCAGCCGGCGAAACCGACCGCGCTCCAGCGGCTGCGCGACTGCGCGCACAGCCGCTCGTAGGCCCGCTCCACGTCGCCGGCGGCGACCTCCCGCAGGAACCCGTCGGCGCTGTCGCGGACCTGGTCGCCGGCCCCGGCCAGCATCTGCACGTTCCACGCGCCCAGCCCGGCCACCCCCACCAGGCACAGCCCCAGGCCCGCGCCGGCGGCCAGCAGACCGGTACGCGCCGGCCGGCCCCGCCGCGCCGGCCGCGTCCACTGCTGCCCACTGCCCATCACGTCGACCGTAGGCCCACCCGCCGCCGCCGCGCAGGCACTCGCCCCGGGTCGCCCCGCCCGGCCGCATCGTCTACGGTCGGCGGCACACGGACGCGACCCTGCGGAGGCGAGGCGACGATGACCCGTTACGTGCAGCCGGTGCCCACCCCCGGCGACCCGTACACCGGTGACCGGCTGCTGCGGTCCTGGCTGCGCCGCCTGCTCGGCCCCGCCGGGCACGACGCCGCGCAGCCCCGGCTGGTCGACCTGGCCGCCGACGTGGCCGGGCCGCTGCGCGCCGCGCACGCCGACGCCGAGGCCCACCCGCCGGTCCTGGTCCGCTACGACGGGTGGGGCGCGCGCGTCGACCGCATCGACACCTCCGCCGGCTGGCAGGCCCAACGCGCCGCCGCCGCCCGCCACGCGGTGGTCGCCCTGCCCTACCAGGTGTCCGCGCGGCAGCGGTGGGGGGCCGGCGCGCGGGTCGTCCAACACGCCCTGCTGCACCTGTACGGGCCGGAGTCGGCCACGTTCTCCTGCCCGGTGGCCATGGCCGACGGGGCGGCGGCGCTGCTGAGCCTGCCCGACGTCGACGCGGGCGTGCGCGACGCGTGGCTGCCCCGGCTGACCTCCACCGACCCCGACACGGCGATCGTGTCCGGGCAGTGGATGACCGAGTCGCAGGGCGGCTCCGACCTGTCCGGTTCCAGCACCGTGGGCCGGCCCGCCGCCGACGGGTCGTGGCGGCTGACCGGGCAGAAGTGGTTCTGCTCCGCCGCCGACGCGCCGATGGCGGTGGCCCTGGCCCGACCCGAGGGCGCCGGGCGGGGCAGCCGGGTGCTCGCCCCGTTCCTGGTGCCCCGCTACGCCGCCGACTCGCCCCTGTCCGGGGTCACCGTCGCCGCCGACTCGCCCGCCCCCGGCGTCACCGTGCACCGGCTCAAGGACAAGCTGGGCACGTGGGCGCTGCCGACCGCCGAGATCGGCCTGACCGACGCGTATGCGCTGCCGCTGGGCGACCCGGACGTGCCCGGCCTGGCCCGGGCGATGACCCTGGTGGTGGTGACCCGGGTGCACAACGCCGCCGCCGCGGCCGGCGGGATCCGCCGCGGCCTGGACTACGCCCGCGCCTACGCCACCGCCCGCGCCGTCGCCGGGGGCCGCCTCGCCGACAGCCCGCTGCACCGGGCCACCCTCGGCGCGCTCGCCGTCGACGCCGCCGCCGCGTTCGCCCTGGCCGGGCACGCGTTCGCGCTGCTCGGCCGCGTCGAGGCCGCCGCCGACGCGGACGCCGCCGCCGAGCTGCGGGTCGTCGCGCCCCTGGCGAAGCTCGCCACCGGCCGCCTCGCCGTGGCCTGCGCCAGCGAGTACGTGGAGGCGTTCGGCGGCGCCGGCTACGTCGAGGACACCGGCGTGCCCCGGCTGCTGCGCGACGCGCAGGTCCTGCCGATCTGGGAGGGCACCACCAACGTGCTCGCCCTGGACGTGCTGCGCGCCGTCGCCCGCGACAACGCCGACGCGCCCCTGCTGGGCCGCCTCGCCGCCGCCGTCGACCTGGCCCGGCCGCTGTCGCCGGCCCTGGCCGACACCCTCGCCGACGTCACCGGGGAGCTGACCGCCGCCCTCGCCGACGTCGTCGCCGACCCGCGCGCCACCGGCGTCGTCGCCGGCGCCCGCGCGCTGGCGTTGCGCCTGGCGGCGGCGCTGACCTGCGCCCTGCTCGTCGAGCACGCCGCGTGGGGCGACGAGCAGGCCCGCGTCGCCGCCGAGCTGTGGGCGCGGCGGCGGCTGCGCCACGCCGACATCTCCGCCGACGCGCACCGCCACCTCGACCTGCTCTGCTGAGCAGCTAGGCGCGCCGCCGCGCCCGCGCCGCCCAGATCGCGTACGCGGGGTCGCGGTCCAGGTTGTGTCGGTCCCGGTCGTAGCGGCGGGTGGTCCGCGGGTCGGCGTGCCCCATCGCGTCCTGCACGTCCTCCAACGGCACCCCCTCCGCGCGGGCCGTCGTGGCGAACGCGTGCCGCAGCGAGTGCGGCGACAGCTTCTCCCACGCCGGGATGCCCGCCACCCGGGCCAGCCGCCGCACCAGCCGGAACACCGAGTGCCGGTCCAGCCGCGCGCCGGTCGCGGTGACCAGCAGCGGCCCGGTCACCTCGTGGACGCCCACCCCCCGCGCCGCCGCCCGCTGCGCGAGGTAGGCGTCCACCTCGTGCGCCGTGGACGGGGTCAGCGCCCGCCGCCGCGGCTTGCCGCCCTTGCCGACGAACCGGACGCTGCGGTGCCCCCGCTCCGCGCCCAGGTCGGCCACGTCCAGCGACACCAGCTCCCCCACCCGCAACCCGAGGTCGGCCAGCAGCGCCACCGCCGCCCGGTTGCGGGCCGCCGTCGGCCCCGTCTCGGCCTGCGCGGCGGCCAGCAGCGCGTCCACCTCCTGCGGGGTCAACCCGACCGTCGAGGAGTGGTCCCGGTCGACGCGGGGCCGGTCGGCGGCCGTCACCGGGTTCGCCTCCACCGCCCGCAGCTTGACCAGGAAGTCGTACCAGCTCGACAGGGCCGACAGCTTGCGGGCCACCGTCGCCGGGGTCAACGGCCGGCCGCTGCGCGCCGCCGGGGTGGCCTCCAGCTCCCGGCCGTAGGCGTTGACGTCGAGGAAGTTCGCCCGCAGCGGGTCCAGCTCCCGCGCCCGGCACCACGCCAGCCAGCCCGCCACGTCCCGCCGGTAGGCGTCGCGGGTGTGCTCGGACAACCGGCGGTTACGCAGCCACGCCTCGGTGAAGTCGCCCGGACCGGCCCCGCGCAGGGCCGGACGGGCCACGCCACGCGGCAGCACCGGGAACTCGGGACGAAGCATGGGTGAAAGGTTCTCAGCCTTCGTGCGCATCGGCGGTGAGGCGCGCCCGAGGGGTTTCCCGGCCCGGCCGCCCGCCGCCGGCCGGCTCGTCGCCGACCCCGCCGCCGCTGACCCGCCAACACCGGTCGTAGCCGACCGCGTCGGCGAACCACACGTCGTGGGTCACCAGCACCACCGTGCCCCGGTACGCGCGCAGCGCCTCCTGCACCACGTCGAGGGAGTCGAAGTCGAGGAAGTTCGTGGGCTCGTCGAGCAGCAGCACCCGCGCCGGGCCGTTCACCAGCACCGCCAGCACCAGCCGGCGCAGCTCCCCGGCCGACAGCAGCCGCAGCGGCTGGCCCCACTGCTCCGGGCCGAACAGGTGCGCGTCGAGCAGCCGTTCGGCCTCGTCGACGTACACGGGCACCTGGGAGCGGAACCACGTCAGCAGCGGGACGTCGGTGCGCAGCGCGTCGTGGGTCTGCGGCAGCAGCGCCACCGGCGCGCCGCGGGTGACCTCCCCGGCGTCGGGGTCGCGCAGGCCGGCGAGCAGCCGCAGCAGCGTGGTTTTGCCGGCGCCGTTGTCGCCGGTGAGCAGCACCCGGTCACCGGCGCGCAGCCGCAGGTCCACGCCCGCGAACAGGGTCCGGTCGCCGACGCGGGCGGCCAGGCCCCGCGCGGCGAGCACCTCCCGGCCGTCGTCCCCGGCCGGGTCGGGCAACGTCAGGGTCAGCGTCGGGCGGGTCTGCGGCTGCGCCAGCCACCGCAGCGAGTCCATCTGCCGGCGCAGCCGCCGCTGCCGCGCGGTGGCCTTGCGCGCCACCTTCTTCGCGTAGCGGCGCGCCTGGTCGGCGCCGAGGCCGCGGCGCACCGTCAGCTCCACCCCGCGCGCGTGTTCCCTGGTGCGCGCGATGTCGGCCAGCAGCCGCTGGTGGGCCTTCTCCTGCGCCTCGTAGTCCAGCAGCAGCCGCTGCCAGCGGCGGGTCTTCTCCGCCCGGTAGGCGGTGTACCCGCCGGTGTACGTCTGCGGCGTGTCGTGGATGCCGTCGAGTTCGACGACGCGGGTGACGGTGCGGTCCAGGAACGCCCGGTCGTGGCTGACCACCAGCACGCCGCCGCCGAACGCGGCGAGCCAGCCGCCGAGCCAGGCGATGCCGTCGGCGTCGAGGTGGTTGGTCGGTTCGTCGAGGATCAGCAGGTCCGGGGTGTCCAGCAGCACCCGGGCCAGGGTCAGCCGGGCCTGCTCGCCGCCGCTGACCCGGTGCAGCGGCGCGTCGTCGGGCAGGCCGGCCACGTCGAGGCGCTGGCGGACCTCGGCCAGCCGGGCCTGCGCCCGCCACCCGTCCAGGGCGGCGAAGCGGTCCTGCGCCTCGCCGTAGGCGCCCAGCGCGGCGGTGTCCCCGCCGGCCAGCCGCCGCTCCAGCGTCCGTAGCCGCCGGTCGAGCCGGCCCACGTCGCCGAGGCCGGCGGCGAGGAACTCCCCGACGGTGACCGTCGGGTCGGGCGGCTGCTGGGCGAAGTAGCCGATCCGTGTGCCGGGGGCGAGGGCGACGTGCCCGGTCGACGGCGGCTCGGCCCCGGTGAGCACCCGCAGGAGGGTGGACTTGCCGACGCCGTTGGGGCCGACGAGGCCGACCCGGTCGCCGGCGTTGACGATGAGGTCGACGCCGGTGAACAGCGGCTCGGCGTCGTACTGCAAGCTGACGGACACGGCCTTCAACACGGTGAACCTCCGCGGGACGGCAGGCGGGCCGGGACGCCCACGACGGACGGCCGGTCGGTGCGCGTGGCGGCGGGGCGGTCGGCCCGGCCGCGGCCTGCGGGATCACATGTGCTGGTCGGCTCCGGTGTCTCGGCGGCAGGGGACGCCGTCGAGTCTGGCATCCCCCCGCCGCCGCCCGCGACCGGTTTACCGGGTGTGGGCGGCGGCGGGGGTGCGGTCGGGGGCCCGGCGGCGGGCGCCCCGGCCGCAGGTGTCGAGGGTGGGTCAGGCGTCGATCTGCCGGTGGCCGTTGCCGCCGGTGGCGATGGCCACCCGGCGGGGCTTGGCCCGCTCGGCCACGGGGATGCGCAGGGTCAGCACCCCGTTGTCGTAGCCCGCCTCGAGGTGGTCGGTGTCGAGGGTGTCGCTGAGGAACAGTTGCCGGCTGAACGTGCCCATGGGGCGCTCCGCCGCGACCAGTTCGACGTTGTCGCCGGTCGGGCGGCGGCGCTGCGCGCGGACGGTCAGCACGTTGCGCTCGACAGTGCAGTCGATGCTGTCCGGGTCCACCCCGGGCAGGTCGAACGCGGCGTAGAAGTAGTCACCGTCGCGGTAGGCGTCCATGTGCATCACGGCGGGACGGGAGTTGGTGCCCAGCAACTGCTCGGCGAGCCGGTCGATCTCACGGAACGGGTCGGTGCGCATCAACATCGTGGTTCCTCCTCGGTTCTCCTGGCCGAAGGCGTCGAGTTGAGTCTGGGTGACTCAAGTTCCTGGTTCCTTGATAGCGCGCACCGCCAGCCGTGTCAACCCGACGCCGCCTCACCCGGCGGGAAAGCCGGCCAGCTCCCGCACCGCCGTCTCCAGCGCGGCGTCGACGCCGTGGCCGACCATCATCCGGTACGCCGGGTCGCCCGCCGCCGCCGTGCGGCGGACGCCCTCGGCCGAGGCGGCCACCCGCTGGCGGACCACCTCGACGAACGGCCCCACCGGCCCGGCGTGACCGTAGGCGTCGAGGAACAGCCGCAGCCGCCGGGGCCGGTCCGTGAACGCCGTGAACCCCTCGGCGGCCACCACGTGCCGGGCGTGCAGCGGCACCCACGCGAACGCGGTGAACGCCAGGTCCCACTCGCGGGTGACCGGGGCGGCGAAGTCCCAGTCGAAGAACCCGACGAGCCGCCCGTCGGCCCAGGCCGCGTTGTACGGGGCCGCGTCGTTGTGCCCGACGATCAGCCCCGGCCGCCAGGCGCCGCCCTCACGCCACCGCGCCCCGGCGGGCGGCACGAAGCCCGCCACCGCGGCGTGCAGTGCCCGCAGCCACCGCGCGGCCTGACGCAGCGCGTCGTCGCTGTGCGCCCAGGCCGGCCACGGGCGGGTGACGCCGACCGTCTCCCCCGGCAGGAACGACAGGACCTCCCGGCCCTGCTCGTCGAAGCCCCGCGCCCGTGGCGCCCCGTCGAAGCCGACCGCCTCCAGGTGCCGCAGCAGCGCGTGCACCGACGGCGTCCACGGCCCCGGCGTACGCCGCACCGTGTCGCCGACGCGGACCGCGCCGCCGGTGTTGCCGCCGGCCAATCGCTGCTCCTGGTCCACGGTCCCATCCTCGCGCACGGGCAAGCGACCCGGTTGCCCCCGCCGCGCACGCGCACTGTCCGAAGAGGCGGGTCCGCTCAATGTCGCGGCCCGTTGGTCGTCTCGACGCGGGCGATGAGCTGCTTGAGTCGGGCGATCTCGTCGGCGAGGGCGGTGGCTCCGGCGGTGGTGAGGGTGATCCAGGTACGGCCGCGTCGTCCCTCGTAGCCCTTCTCAATCTCGATCAGGCCGGCCGTTTCCAGCACGCTGAGGTGCTTGGAGAGGTTGCCGGCGGTCAGCTCGAGGTGGGTGCGCAGGTAGCCGAACTCGACCCGCCGGGCCTCGTGCGCGATGGTCAGGATGCCCAGCCGTGCCCGCTGGTGCACCACCTCGTCCAGCCCGCTGGCCGGGTGCCCTGCGTCCGGGTCCGGAGTGCCGGTCGTCGCCGTCACCGCTGCCGCCTGCGGGCTGCGCGGAGGAACCCGGCCGCGCCGAGCAGCAGCAGCGCGCCGCTGACGACCTGCGGCACGGCGAATCGGGCCTCAAGTCCCCAGCCTGCCGGTCCCCAGCCCTCGTTCATCGGCAGCACCAGCAGGACCAGGGCCAGGTAGGCGAGGGTGAACAGCAGCAGCCCGATGTTGCGCTCGATCCGGGCCAGCACCACCAACGCGATCCCGATCATGCTCCAGGGTGAGACCAGCCGGTCCAGGAGCAACCACCAGTACGGCAGCGGCTGCTCCGGCAGCGGGTGATGCGGAAAGTACAGGGCTGCGGCCACCCACGCGGCGGTGAACACGACGGTCGTCGCGGCGCCGGCGATGGCGTACGGCACCGCCCGGGCGCCCAGGCCCCGTGACCGGGCGGCCCGCACGTAGCAGACGGCGATCCCCGTGTAGGCCAGCAGGAGGGCCGGGGGCCAGTAGAACAGCACGCCCCGCCGAGCGAACTCGCAGCTGGTGTCGGGGTGGCAGTGCGCCTTCATGCCGAGCCAGTCGAACGGGATTCCGAGGAGCGTCACCACGCCCAGCACCAGCAGGGCGACCCAGGTCATCCGTTGGTCGAGGCGCACCTGGTGCGCCAGGGAGCGAATGTCGGACAGCAGTCGGCGGGGGTCGCCAGCGGCAGCGACCGGCTCAGTAGTCATGCCAATAGGTTTCCACAGCAAACCTATTGGCGCTAGTGCGGAACCGGGGCTTCTTCCGGCGACGCCTGCACGCGGCGGCCAGCCGACAACCGTGCCGCCCTCGCGCGACCCGGCGCAGCGCGCCGTGCGCGAAACCCGTTTGGGCGCTTGCCTCGGCCGCTGATACCTTTCGGGAGGCCGTGCGAGAGACCGAGGAGGTGGTACCCGTGAACGTTTCGACATGGGTGCTCCCCTCTGGGGTCACGGTCGGGCGATAGGTCGCCCGGGAGCGCCGCTGCGAGCACTCCCGAAAGGCACGACCATGCGATTCACCACCGAACAGCGCCTCGACGACGGCGTCGCCGAACGCGAGTTCACCCTCGGCGACATCCCCGGCATCCTCTGGACGCCCGTATCCGCACCCGCGCCGGTCCCGCTGATCCTGCTCGGCCACCCCCCGCTCGGACTGCGCACGATGTACCCCCGCCTGGTGGCCCGGGCCCGGCACGCCGCGGCGGACGGCTTCGCCGCAGCCGCCATCGAGCTCCCCGGCAGCGGTGACCGGCCCCGGTGGGCCGCCGCCGAGCAGGCCCGCGCCGACCTGCGCCGGGCCATGGCGGCCGGCGGGCCGGTCAGCGACGAGATCGTCGACGCCCTCGTCCTCCCGCTCGTCGACAGGGCGGTCCCGGAATCGCGGGCCGCCCTGGACGCCCTCCTGTCGCTGCCCGAGATCGGCGGCCCGGTCGGATACTCGGGCGGGCTGATCTCCGTGGGCATCCGGCTCGCGGTGGTCGAGCCCCGCATCGTGGCCGCCGGCCTCTTCGCCGGGAGCCTCGTGCCCCGCGCCATGTTCGAGGAGGCCCGACAGGTCACCATTCCGCTGCACGTCCTGCTGCAGTGGGACGACGAGGGCAACGACCGGCAGGCGGCCCTGGACCTGTTCGACGCCTTCGGCTCCACGGAGAAGACGCTGCACGCCAACATGGGCGGACACACCGGTGTCCCGCAGTTCGCCGGGGAGGACGCGGCCCGGTTCTTCGCCCGGCATCTGCTGTCCCGGCTCGCCCCAGTTGACGCGTAAGGCTGGTCCCGACGTAGCCCGGGCCGCGGATCAGGACGGGGACGCCGCAGTGAGCCTCGCGAAGTCGGGGGCGTAGACGGTCATCCAGTGCGGATGCAGGCGGTAGTAGACCACCTCGTTCTCCCAGTCGAAGGAGTCGTCGCCGTAGAAGTCCTTGAAGTACGCGAGCAGGTCGGGCCAGTCCGCGGCCGGCTCGCCGTCCTGGGGGTTGAGGACCTCCACCTTGCCGTGCGTGAACACGCCCAGGTCCTCACCGCGCATATGCGCGGCGCTGACGGCGGGCCGCGCCGCGAGATGGCGCGCCTTGGCGGCGTTGCGCGCCGTGCCGAAGTGCCACTTCCCGTGCAGGAAGTGCCCGTCCACACCGCTGATCCGTGGCTCGCCCTTCGCCGTCACGGTGGACAAGGCGAGGGTGCGCATGCCGGTGAGGACCTGGGTGAGCTGCTCCGCGGTCAGTGTTCTTTCAGCATTGATGATCGAGCGGAGGTGCGAGGTGGAGCGGGAGAGGGAGACGTCCAGGAGGGCCTGAAGCTCCTGGAGATCTGCTGAAGTTTCGCGCATGGAGGTCCTTGTCCATCTCATCTTTATCCGTGGTGCCCGGTCCGCGCGGTCGACGCCGACCGGTGAAAGCCATACTCGCCCCAAACCCTGACAGCTTGTGTCATGTTTCCTCCTCTGCCTTGCGGACATCACCGCCCCGGTGATCATCGGCAGGATGCCCGGCCCCGTGGCGCCGCCGTCAGCCCACGCTCCACGTCGTTACCCGCCGGCTCCATCCCGCACATAACTGTCATTATGGTGTGCTGATGGTTTACCCCTTTTGCGGCATCTAATTTACGTATTGGTGTTACCGGTAATCCGATAATTGGCTGGCTTGTCGGTGGGGGCGCTGGCTGGCACGGTCGGGCCATGACGCACACGGGTGGGGCGGACGTACGCGCCGCGATCGACGGGATGAGTGACGTCCTCGGGCCACACGCCGACGCCGACTGGACGGCGCCGGCGGGCACGCTGGAGTGGAGCTGCTGGACCACGGCGGCCCACGTGGCGCACGACCTGCTCGCGTACGCCGGGCAGCTGGCCGGTCGGCCGGCAGACGGCTACCTGCCGTTCGACCTGCGCGTCTCCCCCACCGCGACGCCCGCCCAGGTGCTCACCGTCGTCGCCGCCTGCGGCG
This sequence comes from Micromonospora sp. NPDC002575, assembly GCF_042889525.1. Taxonomy (NCBI): domain Bacteria; kingdom Bacillati; phylum Actinomycetota; class Actinomycetes; order Micromonosporales; family Micromonosporaceae; genus Micromonospora; species Micromonospora sp. NPDC002575. Next base: position 85,590 of record NZ_JBIARA010000009.1, read on the forward strand.
GCCTGCTCGCCACCGCCGTCGACGCGGCCGACCCGGACCTGCGGGCCTGGCACTTCGGCCCCTGCGACCCGGCCGGATTCGCCGCCATGGGCGTGGCGGAGACCCTGCTGCACACCCACGACATCACCCGGGGCCTGCGCGTCGACTGGCAGCCGCCCGCCGGGCTCGCCGCCGCCGTGCTGGCCCGGCTGTTCCCCGACGCCCCGCCCGGCCCGCCGGCCCAGGTGCTGCTGTGGATGACCGGGCGGGCCGAGTTCGACGGACGACCCCGCCGCACCTCGTGGACGTGGCAGGCCGCGCTGCCCTGAGCACGCCGGCCGATCAGCTACCTGGCCCGGCGATCACGATCCCTGCGCAAGAGGTGATGGCCGTCGTCGCTGCGCCTCGGAGGCGTCGCCGTGGGCCAGCGTGGGCCAGCGGTGCGCGGCCCACTCCGGCCAGCCCCGCCACCGCGTTGGTGGGCCGGGGATACGGCCGCCGCCGAGTTCGGCGGCGTCTGGCGCCTGGAACTGCTTGCGCCACGTGTCGATGTCCGCCTCGCTCATCGGGAACGTCGTGTGCGGTGCGGTTGCCTGGCGGTGGCTGATCCGTGCGCGTTGGACGTCCCTGTCGATCGGTAGGTAGACGACGTGGGGGGCCGCGCCCGCCGATGTCGCCAGCCAGCGCAGGGCCGACCGTTCGTCTCGGCTCCAGAGCCCGAAGTCGAGCACGACGTTCGTGCCCAGGCGCAACGCCTGCAGGGCCAGCCCGATGAGCTGCCCTTCCAGCAAGTCGCGTTTGCCCTTGGGCTGCGATCCGTCGAACAGGGGGATCATCCACTCGTCCGGGGTCAGCCGCAACGCGCGGTGCGCCCCGGCGAGTTCTTTGGCCCGGGTGGTCTTGCCAGCGCCGGGAAGCCCGACCATCAGGAAAAGCCTGGCGGGCCCGGGGCGCGCCTCGTGGTCCGGCTTCGCGTCCGTGGCGGCCTCGTCCCGCTTGTCGCCGCCGGCGGGGAACGTCTCCGACCCGCGACCGTGGTGCTCCGGTGGGAACCGCTGTGGCATGGATCTGCTCCCCGAATACGCAGGGCGATCCGGCAGCACAGCGGGACTCGGGTGGCTGCCGGCGGGACACTGATCCGGCGGTACGCCTGGCGTCGGCCCCGGTGGGCCGAAGATCCGGCTGCGGTTACGGGCAACCGCGATACCGCCGCTGAGCGGCGGTGCGGATGTTCATGGCGGCGGAGCAACCCATGCCCCCACCATAACCGACGGCGTCGGCGCGGTCGTCGGCCGAGGCCCGACCGGCGACGCCCATCGCACGGGCGGCACCAAAAGCGGTCAGTTCTGTCCTCGGCGCGACCCACTGTTAGAAGGTTTTCCCTGACGAGAGCTGCTGGTTTCGGGGAAAAGTCCACACCGTTCGTTCAACGATACGGTTGAGGGAATGACTATCCGGAACATGGCCCGCAAACTCGACGGGGCCGCCATTTCGGCGTTCCTGCATTCCCTGCCCGCCCGCCCCCTGCTGCTCGGCCTCGGCGAAGCCCGGCACTTCGTGGGGGAGCTGGGCGAGCTGCGTAACGAGATCTTCCGGCACCTGGTCGAACACGAGGGCTACCGGTCGTTCGCCATCGAGAGCGACTGCCTGATGGGCCTCGTGGTCGACGATCACATCGCGACCGGCGTCGGTGACCTCGACGACGTCATGACCCGCGGCTTCAGCCACGGCTTCGGCGCGTCACCGGCCAACCGCGAGCTCGTGCGCTGGATGCGCGCCCACAACGAGGCCCGCGATGACAAGCTGCGGTTCTTCGGGATCGACGGCCCGCTGGAATACTGGGCGGCAAGCCCACGCGAGGCGCTCACCGCCCTGCACGGCCTCCTCGACGGCCCGCTGCCCTGCACCCGGGAAACCCTCGACGCGCTCCTCGGCCCGGACGAGCGCTGGTCGGACGAGGCCACCGTCATGGACCCGTCCCGGTCGATCGGCCAGTCCGCCGACGCCCAGCGGCTGCGGGTGATCGCCGACGACCTGGTGGCGCTGCTCGACACGCAGCTGCCGCAGCTGGGCGCGCGCGACCGGGAGAGGGCGCAACTGTACGGGCGTACCGCCGTCGGCCTGCTCCGCTACCACCATGCGATGGCCGACACCGGCGCGGCCCGGATCTCCCGGCTGTCGGGGCTGCGGGACGCGATGATGGCCGCGAACCTGCGTGCCGTCGCCGCGCACGGCCCGGCGCTGGTCTTCGCCCACAACCTCCACCTGCAACGCCACCGCAGCCGCATGGCGCTCGGCGACCAACAGATCCAGATGTGGGGCGCGGGAGCGATCACCGCGGCCCGCCTGGGCGACCGGTACGCCTTCCTGGCCTCCGCCTTCGGCGCCGTCGGCGACGACGTCCCGCCACCGGACACCGTCGAGGGCATCCTGGCCACTCTCCCGTGGGACGAGTCCCTCATCGACGGACACCGCCTGGCCCGGGAGGTCACCACGACCGCCCCGCGCATCTGCCAGGACTTCGCCTACGTCCCGTTGGACCCGGCCCAGCTCGACATGATCGACGGCGTGGTCTTCCTCAGCCAGGCCCTCGAACTGGGTTGGCCCGCTTGACACGGCCCGCGACCGTCCCAGGCAGGAAGGCGTAGGCATCGCCCGACCGAGCATCGACGCCAGGGCCGGTGGACTTTCGGGCCTGATGACCTCGCCGCCCCATCGTGAAACCCCTCCTAGGCGGCTGTTCGACGGTGTACGCAGGCGTTCCGTACGGTCTCGGACGGTTCCGAGTATTGCCCGCGATACGCGGCGGCAGACATCCTCGAATGCATCGGGATCGACCCAGATGGAAAGGAGGTGTGAAGTATGGACACGACCGAGACGTACTACGAGGCGCCCATGCTGGTCGAGATCGGGGGGTTCTCCGAGAAGACCCGCTGGGTGAACCAGGGCTGGCTGCCGGACCTGCTCGGCACCTTCGGAGGCTAAGTCCCTGACCTGGTTCGGTCGTCGGCGGCGAACGGTACTCCCGTCGCCGACGACCGCAACCGGTGCACCAATCCCGGCTGTCAGTGGTAGACCATCTAATAGTGGGGAACCGACCCATGGAGTTCGTCGTCCTGCCGGACCACCCCGTCGCCGACGAGGTATTCTCCCGGCTTCCTGCGGAGTACCGAAAGAACACGCTCCATCACCATTCCGGCCGTCCTTGGCTGGTGGGGCGCTGGCCGGCCGACGCCGCGATCTGCGCCCAATCCGGCCCGTCGAGGCTGGTGCTCCTCGGTTCCGCGCGGACCACCGAACAGGAACTGTCGGCCCATCTCGCGAAGGTCCGGGACCTACGGGATCTCGACAGGGCCGCGCAACGAATAGCGGGCTGCTTCCACCTGGTTGCCTCCGTCGGTGGTGTCGTCCGGGCCCAGGGCAGCCTCTCCACTGCGCGTCAGATTTTCCACACATCGATCGCCAGCGTCACGGTGGCGGCGAACCGAATATCCGCGTTGGCAGAGCTGCGACGGCTGACCCTGGCCGAGGAGCAGGTGGCGATGAGTTTGCTCGCCTACGCCCCACCGTGGCCCCTCAACGAGCGCAGCGTATGGCGGGAAGTCGACTCGGTCTCCTTCGCGCACTACCTTCGCCTGAATCCTGACGGCACCGCCGAAGCCACGCGCTGGTGGACCCCACCGGAGCCGGACCTCCCCATCGCCGCAGCCGCCGGCGGCTTCCGAGAGGCGCTGTTCACCGCCGTCGCGGCCCGATCGGGCATGTCGTCGGTCATCGGCGCGGACCTGTCCGGGGGGATGGACTCGACGAGCCTCTGCTTCGTCGCCGCAGAGCAGGACCTGCGGCTCGTGACGATCCGCAGGCAGAGCATGGATCCGGCGAATCCCGAAGACGCCATCGCCGGCCGGGCCATGGCCGCCCTGCCCGATGCCGAGCACATCGTCCTGGACCAGGGCACAGCGTCCCTGTTCTACGACTCGCCGGATCGCGACGACCTCGACGTCGACGGACCACCGCCGTTCATCGCGACGATGAGTCACATGGTGGACGTCGCCCGTATCATGGCGTCGCACGGGGTCAGCAGACACATGCAGGGGCACGGCAGCGACGAACTGGCGGCCACCGGGGCAACCTACGTGAACGCGATCGCCCAGCGCGACCTCATCGGATCGCTGCGGTCGATCCGTGCGATTCGAGCCATGCGACGCTGGTCGATCGGCACGACGCTACGGGCGGTCCGCCCCTTTCCGGACTACTCCGTCTGGCTTCACCGATGCGCCGACGAGCTTGACGCGCGGCCGAACTTCGAGTCGCAGGTGGGTTGGGAGCCCACACCGCGGCTTCCCCCCTGGATCACCCGTGAAGGCGCCGAGCTGGTTCGGGAGACGATGCGCACGGCGGCGAAGACTCATCCGCAGCCGCTCTCACCGATCCCGGCGCACCACGAGATGCTGCGTTCGGTCGTCCTCAACGGCGCGATCACCCGGTGCGCGAGCGCAGTCGGGGCACGCTTCGACGTCAGTTTCGAAGCCCCATTCCTTGACGATCGAGTCGTCGAGGCTGCCTTGGCTGTTCGACTGTCGGACCGTTACGTGACGGGACGAACAAAGCCCGTCCTGGTCGCCGCCCTGCGCGGAACCGTGCCGGGCTTCGTCTTCGACCGCACCACCAAGGGTCATTTCACTCTCGACACGTACGTCGGCCGGAAGCGCAATCTCGCGAAGATGCGGGAAATGTGCGAGGAGTCGCGGCTCGTTGCGCTTGGCCTGATCGATCGTGGACGCTTCCGACAGGTGCTCTCCGCGATCATGCCGGACGCGGCGAACATCAACCCGCTTGAGAGCACCCTGGCCTGCGAGGCGTGGCTGCGTTGCCTGCCGCCTGGAATCGACCAGCGGCTGGGCTGAATCGTCGAATCAGGAGGATCTCAATGACAGACATCGCCCTTTCCCCGTTCGTCACGATGATCGAGTCCGAGGACGGGATGGTGTTCCTACACAAACGCACCGGACGGTACTGGCAACTGAACGGGACGGGGTCGGAGGTGCTTCGACTGCTGCTCAGCGGCGAAAGCCTTGAGTCGGCGGCAAGCCGGCTTCGGGAGAAGTACCCCGACGCGAAGGACCACACCATCTCCGACGTACAGGAGTTGGTGCGGCAACTACACACTGCTCGGCTGATCACCCGATGAGCGCGCCCGTCGTCAACGAGCGGGCTTTCGCGCCGCCGCTGTGGATACGGCCGCTCGCAAGGCTCGCGGTGCTCGCGGCCCGGGCCGTCGCGAGGTTGCCGCCCGGAGGGCAGTTCGGGCTGCTCACGGTCCTTCGCTTCGGTGCGCGGGCGAGCAGCCTGGACGAGGCCCGTCGGGCCCGCAACGCCGTCGTCTTCAGCAGCGTGCTGTGCACGGGCCCGTGGTGTCTACAGAGGTCGATAGCGACCGCGTTGTTGTGCCGCCTGTGCGGCACCTGGCCGGAGTGGTGCGTGGGAGTGCGGACGGAGCCCTTCCGGGCGCACGCCTGGGTCCAGGTGAATGGTTTGCCGGTGGACGAGGACGTCGAGCAACTCGCCCACTTTCACCGAATGGTAGTCATTCGACCGCGATCGTGATGGGAGTCGGCACGGTGTCGATGTCAGGCGGGCTCAGCCTGCTCACCACAGAGAGTTCGCGCATCGAAGCGGCCTGGGGACGCCGGACCGCTCCGATGTCGATCTCACCGCCCCTACTGGCTGTCCTGGACCAGATCGCCGTCGAACGGCTGCTGGAGGAGCGGATACTGCGACCGCCGTACGTGTCGTTCGCCCGGGGCGGCCGGCAGATCCCCGATCACGAGGTCACCGTCGGGCAGACGGGTGGGGACACCGGGTTCCTGGACAGGGCGAAGGCCAGGTCCCTGGTGGCCAGCGGGGCGACTGTCATGCTCTACCAGGCGCATCACTGGATCGACTCGCTAGCCACGATCGCCACGCACATCTCGTCAGCGCTGCGTGCCACCTGTAGCTCCACCGTGTTCCACACCCCCGCCAACAGCCCTGGGCTGACCTGGCACCGCGACGGGCAGCACGTCATCGCGGTGCAGATCGCCGGCTCGAAGAACTGGCATGTGGAGCGAACCGTTCCCGCACACTGGTGGTCGACCGGATTCCTCCCCACCGGCGGTCCCGACGCCGACGTCACACCCGTCACCCTCCGCCGCGGCCAGGCGCTCTACCTGCCGCCCGGCGTGGCGCACACGGCACAGGCGACCGGTGAGACGAGCACCCATGTGTCGTTCGTCATCCAGGAGCCGGAGACGAAGGATCTCGCGCTCGCAATGTTCGAACGCGCCTTGCTGCGCGTCAAGACCAGGCTGGAGGAGGGGCCGCTCCACGAGCGCGGGGCCCGGGCGGCGGCCGTCGCCCGTGAGCTTGCCTCGGCCATGGACGAGCTCGACATCGACGGGTTGCTCGAGATGGTCGAGGAGGATTCGATGCAGGAGGGCCGGTCACCTACCCACGACCGTCGTGACGTCCGCTGAGGCGCCGTCAGCGCTCGGCGCGCTCCGCCGACGCGCGCAGGCCCGTCGCCTCGCCCTGGGACCGGCCGGCGGCCTGCACGTCACCGGTGAGGTAGCACGCCGTGGTTAGGGTGTCGAGGGCGATCGCCAGCCAGGATCGGGAGCCAACCTGCCGCCACAGGTCGACCGCCGCCTGGGCGCGACGGCGGGCCAGCTGCGGACGACCAGCCGCGAGCTGCGCCTCCGCGAGCGCGTAGAGAACCGCCGCCTCGCCCCACAGGTTGCCGAACTCCCGGTAGACCCACAGGCTGCGGGCCAGCAACCGACGTCCCTCCGCGTGCTCGCCCTGGCGTACCAACACGTCGCCGAGCCAGCAGGTGGCGTGGGTGGCAGTGAGCCGGTCGCCCAGGTCGTGACTGATCGACGCGGCCAGCCGGAAACAGTCAGCGGCGCTGCGGTACTCGCCGAGGGCGCGGTGGCGTTGCCCCAGGCAGCGTAGGGCCTGGGCTTCGCCGGGTTGGTAGCCGACGGACCGGCTCAACCGCAGGCACTCGTCGAATCGTTGCCGGGCTTGTTCCAGCCGCCCCTGCTCCAGGTCGATCACGCCGATGCCGTTGGTCGCGTAGACCAGGCAGTTGACGTTACCGGCAGCCCGGGCCAGGTCGGCGGCCCGAGCAAAGTGGTCCGACGAGGTGGCGTACCGGCCCAGTAGCCGATGCACGTAGGCCAGCCCTGCGGTGGCGCTGGCTCGGCAGGCCGAATCCTGATCGTCGGCGAGCAGGAGGGCCTGCTCGAAGTGGTTCGTGGCCTCCGGGTACCGGTCCAGGATGGTGGTCAGTTCACCGAGGCAGCGATGCAGCCTGGCGGCGCTGCGGCGATCACCGCGACGTAGGCACTCCTGAAGGGCTCTACCCTGGAGACGTTCCCAGTCGTCGAAGTGACTTCCGACCTGAAAGAACGTCGTCATCGCGATGGCCAGCCCGGCGGCCGAGGCGGCAACCGGCTCGCCCAGGGCCTGGTGTACCACGGCGAGGAGAAACCGGCGCTCGTCGTCGAACCATGCGAGCGGCTCGGCGAGCAGTTGGTCGGTATCCGCCTGGGGCAGCCGCCAGGACACCAGTTCGGTCTGCGGCATGCCCTGAAAGTCGGCGCTGAGAATCTCTGCGGCGGAATCGGTGAGGTGCAGGCTCGTGCTGAGCAGTCGAGTGAAGGCGGCCCTCCTGTCCTGCTGCGGGATCTCCCGGTCCGCCTGCTCCCGGCCGAACAGCCGTACCAGGTCGTGCAGCCGGTAGCGGAGCCCGGCGGCGCTGACCCGCCCGATCTCCACCAGGTGCACCTCAACCAAGTCGTCGAGCAACGCCTCTGCGTCGGACAGACTGACGTCCAGCAGAGCGGCCAGTGCCCAGCCGGCGAGGTCGGGCCCGGGCAGCAGACTGATCATCCGTAGGGCCTGCCGTGCGGTCGTGGTCAGTCCCCGATAGGTCGGCTCGAGGCTGACCCGTACGGCGATGTCGCCGACGGCCAACTCATCGAGCTTGCGCTGCTCGTCGGCGAGCGCCCGGGCGACCTTGGCCAGCGGCCAGTGCGGCCGTGCCGCCAGTCGGGCGCCGGCCACCCACACCGCGAGGGGAAGACCGGCGCAGGTCTGCACGATGAACTGGGCGGCTTCGGCCTCGGCATCGGTCCGGGCCCCGCCCAGCATCCCGCGCAACAGTGCGAGCCCCGCGACGGGGTCCAGAATGCCTAGCTGCACACGTCGGCCGGCCAGTTCTCCCAGCGTCGTCCGGCTGGTGACGACGGCGGCGCACCGGTCTCCGCTGGGTAGCAGGGAGTTGATCTGCCGCGTCGTCGCCGCGTTGTCCAAGACAACGAGGACCTTCCGTTTCGACAGCAGGGTGCGATAGAGGTGGATCCGGCTCGTCAAGTCCGGGGGCACCGAGCCGCCATGAACGCCGAGGGCGCGCAGGAAGGCGCCCAAGACCGTGAACGGCTCCGTCGGCTCGTCGCTGAGCCCTTCCAGGTCGGCGTACAGTTGGCCGTCGGGGAAGTCGGGGGCGAGCAGATGACCGACGCGCACCGCGAAGGTGGTCTTGCCGACACCGGCCGGGCCGGTGACGAGCAGGGTCGCCGGCCCGGTGGTGTCGTGGCGGAGCAGCCGGACAGCCTCGGACACCTCGTCGTCCCGACCGACGAACAACGGCGAGTCCGGTGGCAGCAGGTGAGGTGTGAGCTGCCGTCCGGACGAGGCGTCCGACCGGGCTCCGCCGGGCTCCCCAGGGTCCTGTCCGACGGAGCCAGCCGCGGGCGCGGGGCCCGTCGCCGCCTGCTCGGGGGCAATTGCCATCGTCGTGGCGTCGTTCAGGACCAACGCGCGGCGTGCCTCGATCCACTCCGTCGTGACCGTCACGTCGCCGCCGCAGGCGCGTACCAGGGCTGCCACGAACTCTTCGGACGGCAGGGAGACCCGGTTGAGGGTGCTCGCAATGGTGCTCGCCGGCAACTGGTCGCCTGACGCGCGCGCCCGTCGCTCCAGAGCGCGGTACGAGAGCCCGGAAGAGAGTTTCAACACCCGCATCCGGACGACGAAGTCCGCCGTGGTCCGCGCGGTTCCGGGACGCGGCAGCCTCGTCACGAACAGAATGCTATCAGCGCATGCCTATGTGCCTGTCCGTAGTTTGCAGAGCAGAACAATGCCAGGAACTGAAGATTGATCAAGCTCTCCGTCGAGTCGTAGCGTCCCGTCCCGTTCGGTGACGCTCGATGCTCGGGCGGTGGGCTGTGGCGACTCGGGTGGTGTTTTCGGCAGGGGAACTGGCGTGGCTTCGGGGCCTTCCGGAGATCAATCGGGCGGAGCTGATCCGGTACTTCACGTTGACGGGCGCGGATGAGGCGTTCGGGTCTTCTGCGCGAGGTGGCCGGCTACGTCGGCTGGCGCTGCGAGTATCTGCTCTCGTCGCGGATGATCCGGCGACGACGTTGAGGCCCTCGTTGATCTTCCCCTGAAGGTCGCGGTCGCGCAGGTGGCGGCGGACGAAAACGGCACGCTTCGTCCGGCATCAGGACCGGCGGTGCCAGGGCCGCCACCGGCTGCGGGGGCGGGGCGGCGGCGGTTGCGGCCGGGCCGCAGCCACCGCCGCGGCCCGTTCCCGGTCGGCGCGCCACCCGGCGACCACCTCGTCGGCGTTGGCGGGACGCACGACGACCTGCGGGCCGGTCGGGTTGCGCAGCCAGGCGACGATCTCCCGGTTGAGGTCCGCGACGTACGCCCGCACGGCCGCCTCGGTGGGCAGGTCCCGCACCTCGTCGGGCACCCGTTCGATCTTGCGGCGCAGCAGCAGCGGCGTGGGCAGCAGCAGGTCGCTGGGCAGCTTCTCGCGCTCCAGGAAGCTCTTGATCCACCACGACTCGTCGTAGGGCGTGCCCCGGCCCGGCAGCGGTTTGCCCGCCCCGGGCAGGTTGTCGAACTCGCCGCGTTCCTGCGCGGTGCGGATCTGTGCCTCCGCCGCGGCCTCCCACCTGTCGCTCACCCGGCACCTCCCCGGCCTCCAACCGTAGCGACTCTGCCGGACGTTGGCCCCCGAGCGCCTAGCCCGCCGGGTAGAAGAGGAACAGTGTGCAGCCGGTGACGGTCGCGGGCACGTGCCACGACCCGGCCGGGGCGTGCAGGAACGTCCCCGCCGGGTAGTCGCGCGCGCCGTCGTGGAACGTGCCGTCGAGCACGTACACCTCCTCGGGGCCGGGGGTGTGGACGTCGCGGCGCGGCCACGACGAGCCGGGGTCCATCTCGAGCACGGCGGCCTGCGCGCCGTGCGGTCCCCGCCACAGCGGGCGCAGCCGGATGCCGGGGAAGAGTTCGCGCACGGGGGCCGTCTCGACGCGTACGGCGGTGTAGCCCTCCTGGGCCAGGATCTCTGGATGCATGCCCTCCACGGTGCCGCCGGTGCGCCCCGCACGACAGCGGCGACGAGGACACCGTGGGGTACTTTCTCGCCATGCATCGCGTGGTCGCCCTGGTACGGCCGGTGCAGTCGACGTTCGCGCTCGGCTGCGCCGCCGAGGTCTTCGGTACGGTGCCCCCTGGCACGCCTCCCCGCTACGAGTTCGAGGTGTGCACGGAGCGGCCCGGTCAGGTGCCCACGTCAGCCGGGTACGCGCTGTCGGTGTCGCGGGGCCTTTCGGCTCTCGGCTCCGCGGACACCGTGGTGATCCCCGGCTGGGCGACGGCGCAGGGGCCGCTGTCGGCGCGGGTGCGCCGCGCGCTGCTGCGGGCCCACGCCCGGGGGGCGCGACTCGTCGCGATCTGCGGCGGCGTGTTCGCGCTGGCCCGCACCGGCCTGCTGGACGGCCGCTCGGCCACGACGCACTGGGCGCGCGCCGAGCAGCTGCGGCGGGAGTTCCCCCGGGTGCGGGTCAAGGCGGACGTGCTCTACGTCGACCATGGTGACGTGGCCACGAGCGCCGGCGCCGGCGCGGGCATCGACCTGTGCCTGCACCTCGTCGGCAAGGATTACGGCGTCGGGCACGCGGCGCTGGTCGCGCGGTACATGGTGATGCCGCCGCACCGCGACGGCGGCCAGGCGCAGCACGCGCCGTCCGCGCCGGCCGCGGCCGGTCTGGGTGGTCTCCTGGAGTGGGCCGACGCGCGCCTGGGAACGTCGTTGTCGGTGGGTGACCTGGCGGCGTACCTGCACGTCTCGCCCCGGACGCTGGCCCGGCGGTTCGCCGAGCAGCTCGACACGAGCCCGGGCGCGTGGCTGTTGTCCCGTCGGGTGGCGCGGGCACGCGCCCTGCTGGAGGAGACGGACCTGCCGGTGGAGGCCGTCGCGGCCCGCGTCGGTCTCACGTCGGCGGCGAACCTGCGCCGTCGCTTCCGCGCGGGGGTGGGCACGACTCCGGGCGCCTACCGGCGGGCGTTCCGGGCCTGCGCGACCTGACGCCGCGCGCCGCAGCTCACCGGTCACTGTCAGAGGGTGAGTCAGACCGGCCGGGTGACCCGCTCCCACATCATCACTGTCAGGGGGTCCCGGGGCGGCGGTGGCGGCGCACCAGGCCGGCGGCCAACGGCGCGGCGTCGAGGTCACCGGCGGCGATCCGGCCGGCGACGGTACGCCGCACGAGGCGGTCGGCCAGGGCGGGCGCGTGCCGGGCGACGGCCAGTTCGAGGCGGCCCCGGGCGGTGGTGGCCACGTCGCGCGGGACGCGGCGGGCGGCGGCGGCGCGCAGGATCGCCGCGACGACGCCCTCGACCGGTTCGGGCCGGGACACCCCGTCCAGGGACAGCCCGGCGCGGGCGGTGCTGTCGTGGATGGGTGAGGCGACCATGCTGGGGTAGACGACGGTGACGCCGACGTGGGTGCCGACCTCCAGGCGCAGCGCGTCGGCGTACGCGACAAGGGCGCGTTTGCTGACCCCGTACGCGGCGGCCAGGGGCAGCGGCAGCACCGCCATCCGGCTGGCCACGAAGATCACCCGGCCGTGGGCGGCGACGAGGGCGGGCAGGGCGGCGGCGGTGGTGCGCCACGCGGCGAGGAGGTTCACCTCGATCTGCTGGCGCACGGTGTCGTCGGGGGGCAGTTCGGCGGGGGCGGGGCCGCCGACCCCGGCGTTGTTGATCAGCAGGTCGAGGCCGCCGAGCCGGTCGACGGCGGCGGTCACCGCGGCGGCGGTGGCGACCGGGTCGGTCAGGTCGACGCCGAGGACCGGGGTGTCGGGGTGGTCGTGGGCGTGCAGGTCGAGGCCGACGACGCGGGCCCCGGCGGTGTGCAGCCCGGCGCACAGGTGCCGGCCGAAGGTGCCGCGCGCGCCGGTGACGAGGGCGCGGCGGCCGGCCAGGGCGCTCACGTCGCGTCCCGGGCGGCGCGGCGGGCGCCGGCGGCCAGTTCGCGGCCGAGCTGCGCCAGGTACACGTCGAAGTCCACGCGCATGGCCGGGCGGCGGTGCCCCCAGCGGGCGGTGGCGGCGCGCAGTTCGGCGCGGCAGGCGGCGCGCTGGGCTGCCGGATCCGGTGGGGTGTACCGGCCGGCGAGGCGGGCGGCGACGAGGCGGGCCTGTGCCTCCAGCAGGGGGAACGCCGCGCCGGTTGACTGCATCAGCCCGACGAAGGCCAGCCCGGGGGCGTCGAGGTGGAACACGTGCCGGTACAGCGGCAGGGTGTCGGGGCCGGCGTCGAGCAGCGCGGGGTCGAGGAACGGCACCTCGACGCGGTAGCCGGTGCACCAGACGACCAGGTCGACGGCGTCGACGCGGCCGTCGGTGAACTCGACCCGGTCGCCGTGGAACGCCGCGATGCCGGGCCGGGCCTCGATCTCGCCGTGGGCGAGGCGCGACAGCAGCGCGTCGGAGAGGGTGGGGTGGTCCTGGAGGAAGCCGTGGGTGGGGGCGGGCAGCCCGTAGCGGGTGGGTGGGCCGACGGCGGCGGTGACCAGGGCCTGGCTGATGCGCTGGCGCAGCCGCCAGGGCAGCCGCCGCGCGAGCGCCCCGTTGAGGGTGTCCGACGGGCGGCCGAGCAGGTGCTTGGGCACCACCCACACGCCGCGGCGCAGCGACAGCAGGGTGCGGCGGGCGGTGTGGGAGGCGTCCACGGCGATGTCCATGGCGGAGTTGCCGCCGCCGACGACGAGGACCCGCCGGTCGGCGAGTTGGTCGGGGCCGCGGTAGGCGTGGCTGTGGATCTGTTCGGCGGTGCAGTCGCCGGCGGGGCGGGGTTCGGGCGGGCGGGGCGCCCGGTTGTGGCCGTTGGCGACGACGACGGCGGCGACGGTGACCTCGCTGGTGCCATCGGGGCCGGTGGCCCGCACGGTCCACCGGTCGTCGGGGCCGCGGGTGACCGCGACGACGGTGTGCCGCAGCCGGACGGCGTCGAGCAGCCCGAAGCGGTGGGCGTAGTCGCGCAGGTAGCCGGCGACGCGGGTGTGGTCGGGGTAGTCGGGCCAGTGGGCGGGCATGGGGTGGTCGGCGAACTGGGTGCGGGTCCGGCTGGTGTTCAGGTGCAGGGTGCGGTAGGCGGGCGAGTCCGCCCCGTACACCCACAGGCCGCCGACGGTGTCGGTGGCCTCGAAGGCCACGGCCGGCACGTCGGCGTCGGCGAGGGCCTTGAGGGTGGCCAGGCCGGCGGCGCCGGCGCCGATCACCGCGACCCGTGGGGCTTGCCCCATGTCGTCGTCCTCCCCCACGTTAATCCAACACTCGATGGATAATGCGCGGCCGGTGGCCCGGCGTCAAGGCGTCCGGCCCGAAAGGACCGGTAAATGCGCTCGACGACGCCACTCGCCGCGGTTACCTTACGGACCTCACGTCCCGTGGAGGTGTTTCGGATGCCCGCGTCGAACGCGCCCGCCCAGCACGCCCCCGACCCCGCTCCCGACGTGAGGAAACCGAGAAGTGGACCTGCCACGTAGTTTTGTCATCCGCGAACGCGACCACCGCATCCACAACCCCTTCACCGCCGAGAAGCTCGGCACCCTCGGGCGGGCCCTGCGCCTGCGTCCGGGCACGAGGCTGCTCGACCTGGCCTGCGGCAGCGGCGAGATGCTCTGCCAGTGGAGCCGCGCGCACGGCGTGACCGGCACCGGGGTCGACATCAGCACCGTCTTCGTCGACGCCGCGCGGGCGCGCGCGGTCGAGCTGGGCGTCGCCGGGCGGGTGGCGTTCGTGCACGGCGACGCCGCCGCGTACACCGCCGACGCCGAGTTCGACGTCGCCGCCTGCGTCGGGGCGACCTGGATCGGCGGCGGCGTCGCGGGCACCATCGGGCTGCTCGAACGTGCCCTGCGCCCCGGCGGACTGCTGCTGGTCGGCGAGCCGTTCTGGCGGGTCGAGCCGCCCGACCAGGCGACGGTGGCGGCCTGCCACGCCACGACCCGGGAGGACTTCCACGACCTGCCGGGCCTGGTCGCCCTCTACGGCCGGCTCGGCTTCGACCTGGTCGAGATGGTCCTCGCCGACGAGGACAGCTGGGATCGTTACGTCGCCGCGCAGTGGTTGTCGGTGCGCCGCTGGCTCGACGCCCACCCCGACGACGACCTGGCCGGCGAGCTGCGCGCCGAGCTCGACACCGCGCCGTGGCAGTACGTCCGCTACCAGCGGCCCCACCTCGGGTGGGGGGTGTTCGCGCTGGTGCGGCGCTGACGGCCCGTCGGGCGGCGCGCGGGTCAGCCCCGCGCGCCGCCCGCTACGGCGCGGCCGGGTGCCCGCCGGCCCAGTACAGGCCGTCGAGGAACCGGTGCACGAAGGCACGGAACTCCTGGCGTTCCCCCTGCGCCGAGGCCGCGTCGGCGGCCAGCGCCACCACGTGCGCGTGCACGGCCCAGACCAGGCTGCGCACCGTGATGTGCGGGGTGGGTTCGACCAGCGCGCCGGCCGCCGCCGCGGCCCGCAGCAGTTGCTCCACCAGCTCGTACAGCGGCGCGGAGTAACGCTCGTCGAGGTCGGCGTGCCGGTGCGGCTCCAGCCAGCGCCGCAGCCACAGGGCGGTGGTCTGGGGGTGTTCCTGCAGGAAGTCGACGAACACGTCGACCAGGTCGTGCAGCGCTCCCCGGGCGGCGGCGGGCCCGGTGTCGAGGGCGTCGTGGGCCGCCCGCGTCGCCGCCTGGAGGGCGTCGCGCTCGGCGACGAACACCCGGGCGAAGCAGGCGTCGTAGAGCTGCGCCTTCGTGCCCGTGTGGTGGGAGACCGTGGCGACGTCGACGCCGGCGGCGGCGGCGACCTGCCGCAGCCCGACGGCGTCGAAGCCTCGGGCGGCGAACAGCGCGGTGGCCGCGGTCAGCACCACCTCGCGGGTGTCCCTGCTCTCGGAACGCCGGGGCCGGCCGGGACGTCGTCGGGGCATGGTCATGCCCACCATTGTCCCCCTACAATCCAGCAACCGTTGGATTTACTGGCGGCGTGCCGTCGGGAGGACACCCACCATGACCCAGCCGGCCCCCGCGCCACAGGCGGACCTCCCGCGCGGCCCGCTGCTCGGCTTCGCCGCCGGCTCCCTCGGCATGGGCGTCTGGGTCACCGTACCCGGGCTGCTGCTGCTGTACTTCCTCACCGACGTGCTCGCCGTGCCGCCGTGGCTGGCCGGCCTGGCGCTGCTGGCCCCGAAGATCGTCGACGTGCTGGCCCACCCGTGGGTCGGCCACCGCAGCGACGCCGAGTCGGCCCGCCGCGGCGACCGGCGGCGGCTGTTGCTGGCCGGCTGCGCGCTGCCGGCGGCGTTCGCCGCGCTGTTCGCGCCGCCCGGCGACGCCGCCGGCGCAGCCGCGGCGGCGTGGGTCGCGGCCTGGTACGTCGCCGGGAACCTGCTGTTCGCCGCCTACCAGGTGCCCTACCTGGCCACCCCCGCGGACCTGCGGATCGGCTACCACGAGCGGACCCGCCTCATGGCGTTCCGGATGGTGGTGCTCACCGCCGGGATCCTGGCCGCCGGGCTGCTCGCGCCGCTGCTGACCGGCGGCGACGCCGCGACCCGCGACGGCTACCAGCGGATGGGGCTGCTGCTGGGCGCCGGCGCCCTGGCCGCCATGCTGGTCGGGGTCGCCGGCATCGGCCGGCTGCGCCGGGCCGCCGGCGTCACCGCGCGCCGCCACGCCCCCGGCGGCTGGCCGGCGTTGGCGGCGGCGCTGCGCGACGGGCAGTTCCGCTGGCTCGTCGCCGCCTACCTGGCGATGTCCACCACGACGCACCTGGTGCTGGCCGGGGTGCCGTACTACGCCGAGTACGAGCTGGGCCGCCCGGCGCTGACCACGGTGCTGGTCGCCGCGTTCGTCGCCCCGGCGCTGCTGGTCACCCCGGGCTGGCTGGCCGCGGCCCGCCGCGTCGGCAAGCAGCGGGCCCTGCTGGTCGCGCAGGGCGCGTTCGCGGCCGGATCGCTGGTCCTGGCCGTGGGAGCTCCCGCCGGCCTGCCCGTCCTGGTCGCGGCGGTGGCGGTGCTCGGCATCGCGTTCGCCGGCATGCAGCTGCTGCCGTTCGCGATGATGCCCGACGTCATCCGCGCCGCCGACGCCACTGGCGCAGGCACCTACACCGGGGTGTGGACGGCCACCGAGGCCACCGGCGCGGCGCTGGGCCCCTACGCGTACGCGGTGTGCCTGACCGTCGGCGGGTTCGTCGCCTCGACCGGCGGCCAGGTGATCGACCAGCCGGACGCGGCCGGGGCCGCGATCCGCTACGGCTTCGGGTTGCTGCCGGCGGCGTTGATGCTCGCCGCGGTGCTGCTGCAACGCCGCTACACCCTCGACGGCGCGGCCCGCGCCGCCGGCTGACGGTAAGCAAGGGCCCCCTGCTATCGCTTCCGGTAGAGCAGGGGACCCCTGTTAACACCCGCCGGCCAACACCCGCCGCCGCGCGCCGGGCGGGACGGCCGCCGTCGCTAGACTTCCGCCTCGATGGACGACCAGCCCTCCCCCGCCGCCGACACCCGCCCCTGCGCCCACTGCGGACGCGACGTGCCGCAGCGGGCCGGCGCGGGCCGGCCGTTCCGCTACTGCCGCGACAACGACGGCGCCTGCCAACGCGCTTCGCGCAACAGCCGGATGCGCCACCGCAACGCCCCCGGCCTGCCCGGCCAGGTGGCCCGCACGTGGGAGGCGGTGGACCGGCTCGACCAGATCGTGCAGACCCTCACCGAGGCGCTGCACGCCGAACTGTCCCCGGCGGGGGTGCAGCGGCAGCTGGCGCAGCTGCGCGCGGAGACCGCCGCCGAGCTCGCCCAGGCGCACACCGAACGCGACGAGGCCCGCCGCGACGCCCAGGACGCGGCGGCAGCCGCCGCCCGCGCCGGCCAGCAGGCCCGCACCGCCGCCGCCGAACGCGACGCCGCCGCCCGACGCGCCGACGCGGCGCAGGCCGACGCCGCGGCGGACCGGCAGCGGGCCGACGCCGCCGAGGCGGCCCGCGACGCCGCGCGCCGCGACGCGGACGCGGCGCAGGCGCTGCGCGTGCAGGCCGAACGGGACCGTGACGCGGCCCGCCACGAGCTGCGCACGGTGCGCGGCGAACGCGACGCGCAGCGGCAACGCGCCGCCGACCTGAGCGTCGAACGCGACGCCGCCCGGGAGGCCGCGCGCCGCGACGCCGAGGCCGCGGCGCAGGCCCGCCAGCGGGCCGAGCAGGCCGACGCGCAGGCGCAGCAGGCCCACGCCGACGCCCGCAGCGCCGCGCTGGGCGCCGACGCCGCCCGCGCCGACGCGCAGCGGGCCCGCGAGCAGGCCGACCGGCTGCGCGCCGACGCCGCCGCCGCGCGCCGCGACGCCGAGGCCGCCCAGGCGCAGGCGCAGGCCGCCCGCCAGGACGCGGCGGCGCTGTCGACGCGGCTGGCCGAGGTCAGCGCCGCCCGCGATGCGGCCACCGCCCAGGCGGCGTCCGCGCGGGAGGCCGCCGCCGCCGTCGAGGGCCGCCTCGGTGAGCTCGAGGTACGGCTGCGCGCGGCCGAGGCCGAACGCGACGCCGCGCAGCGCCGCTCGGCGCAGCTGGTCGACCAGGTCAGCGACCTGGCCACCGCGCTGGCCCGGCTGGGCGCCCCGCCGCGCTGACGGCGCCCCTGCGGTGGGCCGCCGGCGGCCCCTGCCGCCCGTCGACCGGGGCCGGTGTCGCGCCCCCGGTGGCGGGTCAGCGCAGCGCGGTGGCGGCGGCGGCCCGCACCGCTGCGGTCAGCGCCGTCAGCGCCGCCGACTCCAGCCGCCAGCACTGCCAGTACAACGGCACGTCCAGGTGCCGGCCGGCGGCCAGCTCGACGAGCCTGCCGGCGGGCACGTCGACGTCGGCGACGGCCTCGGGCACCAGCCCCCAGCCGACGCCGAGCCGGATCGCCTCGGTGAAGCTCGCCGACGCCGGCACGTACGACGTCGGGGGGTCGACGTCTGCTGCGGTGACCGCGCGGGCGAAACGGTGTTGCAGGGTGTCCTTGCGGTTGAAGCAGACCATCGGCGCGGCGGCGAACGCCTCGCCGGGGTCGCGCCCGGCGAACCACGCCGAGGCCACGGCGGGCGCGGCGACGGCGACGTAGCGCATCGCGCCGAGGCGCTGCACCCGGCAGCCCTGCACGGCGACGCGTTCGGCGGTGACGGCGGCCATCACGCTGCCGTCACGCAGCAGGTCGGCGGTGTGCCCCTCGTCGTCGGTGTGCACCTCGAACGCGACGTCGGGCACGGCGGTCAGGACCGGCAGGAACCAGCCGGCGAGGGAGTCGGCGTTGACGACGACGGCCAGGCGGGTGCGCCCGAGCGCGCCGCGGGCGGCGGCGAGGGCCTCGTGTTCCAGCAGCGCCACCTGACCGCCGAGGCGCACCAGGGGCCGCCCGGCGGCCGTCGGCACGCACGGCCGGCCGCGGCGCACCAGCACCTGGCCGACGGCCTGCTCCAACGCCTTGACGCGTTGGCTGACCGCGGACGGGGTGACGTGCAGGACCCGCGCCGCCGCGTCGAAGCTGCCCTGCTCGACGACCGCCTGGAACGTCGCGAGCTGCACCGGGTCGAGGGCCATAAGCGATGCTAACGGCACCGAAGAATCTTTAGCTGGAGTGTGGCCGCCCGTCGCCCTACGTTCGCTGCCATGGGTTCCGTGTTGGCCGGGTTCGGCTTCTCCCTCGCGCTGATCGTCGCCATCGGGGCGCAGAACGCCTTCGTGCTGCGCCAGGGGCTGCGCCGCGAACACGTCGGCGCGGTCGTGGCGGTCTGCGCGGCCACCGACGCCGCGCTGATGGCCGCCGGCATCGCCGGCCTCGGCGCGGTCCTCACCGACGTGCCCGCCGTGGTGACGGCGGCGCGGTGGGGCGGCGCCGTGTTCCTGTTCGGTTACGCGGCTCTGGCGGCCCGCCGTGTCCTGCGCCCCGCCGCCCTCACCCCGACCGACCGCCCGCCGGCCACGCTGCGCGCGACGCTGCTGGCCTGCCTGGCGTTCACGTTCCTCAACCCGCACGTCTACCTCGACACGGTGGTGCTGCTCGGCACGGTCGCCCACCACGATCCGAACCGGTGGGCGTTCGGCGTCGGAGCGGCGTCGGCGAGCCTGCTGTGGTTCACCGGCCTGGGCGTCGGCGCCCGCCGGCTTGCCCCGCTGCTGGCCCGCCCGGCGGCATGGCGGCTCGTGGACGCGGCGATCGCCACGGTCATGGTGGTCGTGGCGGTGTCGCTGGCCGCCGGCTGAGCCCCGCCGCCGCGCGAGCACCCCGCCTGCTGGGAACCGGGCCACCGCGGGGACCACCGCGCGCCCGGCCGGCGACGGTGGCGCGGACCGGCGGCGGCCGGGCGCGGACACCTCGCCGGTGACCGGCGCGTCACCGGGCGTCGACGCCCGCGCCCGGCCGGGACTGGGTAGCATCCCGGTGAGCCACCGAACACTCCCACCGACTCGCCCGGCCGGGACGACCCCGCCGGGCGCCTGGCGTGGCCGGCTACCCTTGCAGGGGCGGCGGGGCGTGCCGCGTCCCGCCCGGCCGGCGGGGTGCGGCCCGGCGGGGCGGGAATGACCCGGCCGACAGACACCGTTGGACCTGAAGACCAGCACCACGAACGAGGGGAAGTCGATCATGGGCGAGCGTATGCTGCGCGGAAGCCGTCTGGGCGCGGTCAGCTACGAATCCGACCGCAACACGGAGCTCGCGCCGCGTCAGACCCGCGAGTACCTCTGCGCCAAGGGCCACCAGTTCGAGGTGCCGTTCGCCGTCGACGCCGAGGTCCCAACGACCTGGGAATGCAAGTTCGACGGCAGCGTCGCCCGCCTGGTCGACGGCACCGAGCCGGAGCAGAAGAAGGCGAAGCCGCCGCGCACCCACTGGGACATGCTGCTGGAGCGCCGCTCCATCGCCGAGCTGGAGGACATCCTCGCCGAACGGCTCCAGGAGGTCCGCACCCGCCGCGGGCGCGCCTGACCCCACAGCAGCCACGACGCCCCCGCAGGGATCATCCCTGCGGGGGCGTCCGCGTCTGGCTCAGCCCCTACCGTTCGACGATCTCACCCTCGATGGCCCGACCCCCGTCGACCACCGTCGGCGCCGCCCGCCCCGGCTCCTCCGGCTGCGCCGCCGGTGGCGCGTCGCCGCGACGCACCCGCACCCGCCGCGGCCCGAACAGGTCACCGGCGACCATCGACGACACCCGCCGCTCCGCGGCCCGCCGCACTCCCGCGCCCGCCAGCCGCCGCACCGGCGGCACCAGCAGCAACACCCCCACCACACCGGAAACCAGGCCCGGCACCGCCAACAGCAGCGCCCCCAACAACCCCACCAGCCCGTCGGTGACCTGCGGGCCCGGCGGCGTGCCCGCCTGCGCGGCAGCCCGGAACCCCCGCCACGCCCGCATGCCCTCCCGGCGCAGCAGCACCAACCCCAGCAGCGACGCCGCGAACACCAGCAGCACCGCCGAGCCGAACCCGACCGCCCGGCCGACGCCCACGAACACCGCCAGCTCCACCACCACCGCCGCCAACGCGGCCACCGGCACGAACCTCAGTCCTCGGCGCATCTCACCCCATCGCCCCGTCGCGTCCCACCACCTGGTCCCGCAAGCATGACACGCCGCCGCTCACGGCCACCGCACCTGACCGTCACCGGTGCCGTGCAGACCCCGCCGCCACGCCGTCCGCCGGTCCTGCACCGCCCACACACTGACCCGCCACAACGCCTCCGCCACGATCAACCCACTCATCTTGCTCGCCCCCCGCTGACGCTCCGAGAACGTGATCGGCACCTCCACGATCCGCGCCCCCGCCCGATGCGCCAGCCGCGACAACTCCACCTGGAACGAATACCCCTGCGAACACACCGACCCCAGGTCCACCGCGTCCAACACCGCCAACCGGTACACCCGGTACCCGCCCGTCGCGTCCGTCACCGGCATCCCCAACGCCATCCGCGCGTACAGGTTCCCGCACCGCGACAGCAGCAGCCGCCGCAACGGCCAGCCCACCACCCGCGCCCCCCGGCACCACCGCGACCCGATCACCACGTCCGCGTCGGCGGCTGCGGCCAACAACCTCGGCAGGTCCTCCGGGGCGTGGGAACCGTCGGCGTCCATCTCCACCACCGCGTCGTAGCCGCGCTCCCGCGCCCACGCGAACCCCGCCAGATACGCCGCGCCGAGCCCCTCCTTACCGGCCCGGTGCAGCACGTGCACCTGCCCGTCGCAGGCTGCTAGGGCGTCGGCGAGGACCCCCGTGCCGTCAGGGCTGGCGTCGTCGGCGACCAACACGTCCACCTCCGGCGCGGCAGCCCGCACCCGCGCCACGATCGACGTCACGTTGTCGGCCTCGTTGTAGGTGGGGATGACCACCAGCACCCGCCGCAACGGCGCCCGGCGTTCCACCCGCGCTCGCACGACCACCGCACCACCCACCATTTCCCGCCGGCGTCGCCGGCGCATCCGTCAGCCCACCGTCACCCGGGCCCGTCCGGTGCCCGCCCGCCGGCGCAGCACCGCCGCGCCGGCCGCCACGGCCACCGCCACCGCGACCAACGCCACCTCCGGCCACACCCCGACCCGGGTGGCCAGGGTGCGCCCGTCACCGAGGCGCAGCTGCCGCGACACCACGGCACGGGTGTTGAACCCGGTGGCGTCGGATACCCGCCCGTCGGCGCCAGCGAACCCGGACACCCCCACCGTCGACGCCATCAACGACGCACGGCCGTGCTCCACCGCCCGCAACCGCACCATCGCCAACTGCTGACGCGCCTCCGCCACGTCGAACGTCGCGTTGTTCGTCTGCACCACCAGCAACTGCGCGCCACCGGTGACCGTGTCCCGCACCAGACCGTCGTAGGCCACCTCGAAACAGATCACGTCACCCACCGTCACCGCGCCGGCGTCCACGACCCCCGGCCGGTCACCGGCCACCATGTCGCTGCGGACCCGGTCGACCTCCTTGCTGATCATCCGCGCCACGTCCCGCAACGGCACATACTCGGCGAACGGCACCGGATGCCGCTTCGTGTACATCTGCGCCAGGTCCGGCCCGGCCCCCGGCCGCCACAGGATCCCCGCGTTCTGGCTCTGCCCCGGCCCCGGCCCCACCAACACCGCGCCCACCAGGATCGGCGCCCGCACCGCCGCCGCCGCCGCGCCGATGCGCTCACCGGCGGCAGC
This sequence comes from Micromonospora sp. NPDC002575, assembly GCF_042889525.1. Lineage (NCBI taxonomy): Bacteria > Bacillati > Actinomycetota > Actinomycetes > Micromonosporales > Micromonosporaceae > Micromonospora > Micromonospora sp. NPDC002575. The sequence goes on from NZ_JBIARA010000009.1 coordinate 108,124, forward strand.
GCTGCGCAACGGGTCGATGTCGCTGGCGTTCTCCGGCCACACCACCAGGTCCGGCTGCCGGCGCTGCCCGGCCGCCACCTGCGCCGCCAGGTCCAACGTCGCCTGCACATGATTGTTCAGCACCGCCTGCCGCTGGGCGTTGAAGTCCAGCCCCAGCCGCGGCACGTTGCCCTGCACCACCGCAACCTCCACCACGGCCCCACCGCCGGCCACCCCCACCGGCACCAGCCACCCCACCACCATCAGCGCCACCGCCGCGACCACCGGCCCCACCGCCGCCCACCGCACCCGCGCACCCCCGACCCGCCACGGCCGCCACAGCGCCGCCACCAGCAGCCCACCCGCCGCCGCCACCGCGAACGTCACCAACGGCGCCCCACCCCACGCCGCCAACCGCACCGTCGGCGCATCCCCCTGGCTGAACGCCAACCGGCCCCACGGGAACCCCCCGAACGGGGCCCGCGACCGCAGCGCCTCCTGCGCCACCCACCACACCCCGCACACCAGCGGCCACGCCCACCGCCACCGGTCCACCACCGGCGACACCCACGCCGACGCGGCACCCAACACCGCCACCACCGCCGCCTGCGACAGCGACAACAACACCCACGGCAGCATCCCCGTGTGCAGGTTCGTCCACTCCAGCAGCGGCGCGAACAACGCCAACCCCGCCAGGAAACCCAACCCCGCCCCGCCCCGCACCCGACGCCGGTACGTCGCCGCCGCCAGCAACGCCACCCCCACCGGGGCGCCCACCCACCAGTCGTACGGGGGAAACGCCACCAGCAGCACCAACCCGGCAGCCACCGCCACCGGCGCCGCCACCTGCAACGGCAGCGGCCCACCGGCCCGACGCGCCCCGGCCGGAGGCGACGGATTCTGCGCGACAGCCGTCACCGGCAACTCACCTGCGATCACACCGCCGAAGGCTACCCGCCCCACCCGGACGAACCGGCGACAGACGCCACCTGCGAAACGGAAATCGGGGCGCGGCCTGCGCCACGCCCCGATGCTCCCAGGCCCTTCCCGGCCGGTGGGGCGAGGATCAGGCGCCACGACCTTCGGACCGACCCGACGGCGAACTGGCTGCCCCCGCCTGGCCGTTGTCTACTGGCCGCGCACCTCACCCTGCCCGTACACCGGTAACCGCGGCCGGTTCGCGCCGCCCCGCCGACCCCCGCCCGCTGGACCTGGCCGCCGCAACCGTCGAAGGTCACTCGGCCAGCGGACGAAGGGACGAAGCGAACAACAGCCACTTCCCGTAGTAGGACTCAAAGACGGTACGTGCTGCCCCCCGGCCCCTGTCAACCCGCCCCGGCCAGTCGCCCCACCCGGCCCGGCGTGTCGCGTCGGCGAGTCTCAATCCACCGCCAGATGCCGGCGCAGCAACGCCCCCGCCGCCCCCGGATGATCCGCCGCCAACAACCCCGCCGCCGCCAGCACGTACTCGACGTCCACCACCGACCGCGCCGCCCGCGGCACCGCCCACCCACCCGCGTGATCCGCCAACACCGCCCCCAACACCCCCGCGCCCACCCCCGCCGGCACGTGACGCAACACACCCCCCGACCCCACCAGCAGCCGAACGTCCCGCAGATCCCGCCCCCCACGCTCACCCGTCGCCCCACCCCGCGCGTGCCGACGCACCGCCACCGTCGCCGCCAACGCCGCGATCCGCGCATCCACCACCCACCCCGCCTCGTCCGCCGCCACCCACCCCGGATCCGCCGCCCGCACCCCCGCCGCCACCGCCAACGCCGCCTCCTCCGCCGCGTCGACCAGCCGCTCCTGCGCCGCCGCCCGCACCACCCCCGGCGCGCTCCACCGCACCCCCAGATCCCCCTCCACCGTGCGGGCCCGCCACAACGAACCGGCGACCTCCCGCCCCGGCCCGCCCGCCCGCTCGTCCGGCGTCAACACCGAATACACATCCGTCGTCGCCCCACCCACATCCACCACCAACAGGTCCCCACCGACGGCGTCGGCGAGGACCTCCACCCCCGTCAACACCGCATCCGGCGTCGCCGCCCGCACCAACCGCCCGAACCGCGGCCCCCGCGACAACCGCTTCCCACCGATCACATGCCGCAGGAACACCTCCCGGATCGCCGCCCGCGCCGACCCCGGCTCCAACACCCCGATCCGCGGCAGCACGTTGTCGGCCACCGTCACCGGCACCCCCGCCCCCGCCAGCACCGCACGCAGGTCGTCACGGACGTCGACGTTGCCCGCCAACACCACCGGCACCCGCCACCGCGCCCGCGCCAACCGCGTCGCGTTGTGCGTCAACACCTCCGCGTCACCACCATCGGTGCCGCCGACCAGCAACACCACGTCCGGACGCGCCGCCCGCAACGCCGACACCTGCGGCGCACCCAACCGGCCCGCCACCACATGCACCACGTCCGCCCCCGCCGACAGGCCCACCCGCCGACCCGCCTGCGCCGTCACCAGCGCCTCGTAGCCCACCACCGCCAGCCGCAGCCCACCACCGGCCGACGAACACACGTACCACGGCACGTCGGCGACCCCGGCCGCCGACGTCGCCGCCCCCACCGCCGCGTCCAACCCCAGCAGCACGTCCGAACCCACCGTCGTCGGCGACGCCCCCGCACCCACCAGCCGGCCGTCGTCCAAGTCGACCACCACCGCCTTCGTGTACGTCGAACCGACGTCGACGCAGACCGCCGCGCTCACGCCACCGGCGGCACGACCACGGTGCCCGTCGCGGTGACCGCCACGATCGGCTCGTCCAGCACCTCCGCAGCCGACTCGCCCCGATCCGGGCGACCCCGGCACACCACCCGCGCCTCGAAGTCGATCGTGCGGCTGCGCGTGCCCACCCGCGTCACCGTCGCCGCCACCTCCACCACGTCACCCGCCCGCACCGGCGCCCGGAACTGCACCTGCGAATACGACGCGAACAACCCCTCGTCCCCGTCGGTACGGATACACACCTCCGTCGCCACGTCCCCGAACAACCCCAACGCGTACGCCCCGTCCACCAGGTTCCCCGCATAGTGGGCATGCGAATACGGCACATACCGGCGATGCACGACGGTCAGACCGACCCGGGGATCACTCATGCCACACTCGCCTTCCTCGACGTGATCAGCGCATGGACCAGATAACTGGCCACCTCACCCGGGGTGGTGCCACGACCGAAGATCCGGTCCACCCCCAACTCCTCGGTCATCGTCTCGTCGAACCGCGGCCCACCCACGATCAACAACGGCCGCCGCCCCGCCGGCATCGCCTCCCGGAACGCCGCCGACATCTCCCGCGTGTTGTGCAGATGCGCATCCCGCTGCGTCACCACCTGCGACACCAGCACCGCATCCGCCTTCTCCCGCCGCGCCGCCTCCACCAACTCCGGCACACTCACCTGCGCACCCAGGTTCGTCACCTTCAACTCCCGGTAGTACTCCAGGCCCTTCTCCCCGGCGATGCCCTTCACGTTGAGGATCGCGTCGATGCCCACCGTGTGCGCGTCCGTGCCGATGCACGCGCCCACCACCGACAGCTTGCGACGCAGCCGCCGCTTCACCACCGCGTTGACCTCCTTGGCCGGCAACAGCGGATAGTCCCGCTCCACCACCTGCACCGTCGCCAGGTCCACCAGGTGGTTCACCCGCCCATACACCACGAAGAACGTGAACCCGTCACCGATCGGCTTGGCGTGCACCAACATCGCCGGATCCAAGCCCATCTTGTTCGCCAGCTGCACCGCCGCGCCCTCGGCCCGCTTGTCGTGCGGCACCGGCAACGTGAACGACACCTGCACCATGCCGTCACCCGTCGTGTCCCCGTACGGCCGCACCACCGACTTCCCGCTCATGCCGCGCCCGCCGGACATGCTCTCGCGGCCCTCGCTCCGCTCGGTGCGCTCGCTCATGCCGACTGCTCCAGGATCTCCGTGGCCGGGTTGTAGTAGTCCCCCTCATGCCGCGCCACCCCGGAAAGACCCTTCCCCCGATCCGCCGGCCGCTTCATGATCCCGAACGTGCCCTCCGCGATCGCCGCCAACAACGACTGATCCCCGATCCGCTCCAACAACTCCACCGCCTCACCCAACACCCGCCGCGCCCGCTGCTGGATGAACCCACCCGACGCCGGCACGAAATCCTCGTGCAACCCACCCGCCGCACCCAACACGTACCGCACGTTCTGCAACGCGATGTCCCGGTCCGACAACCACGGCGTCACCACCGCCTCCGTCATCATCCCCACCAGCAGAATCCCCTGCCCCGTCATCGCCCCCACCAGGTTGAAGAACCCGTCGAGCAGATTCCCCCGGAACACGTCCCCCGTCATGTGCTTCGTCGGCGGCATCCACTTCAACGGCGCATCCGGAAACAACTCCCGCGCCAACAACGCGTGCGCCAACTCCAACCGCAACGACTCCGGCACATCCGGATTGATCTCGAACGCGTGCCCCAACCCCAACTGCCAGTCCGCCAACCCCGCCTCGTGCGCGAAAAACTCGTTCAACAACTGCGACACCGTCACCGTGTGCGCCTCGTCCACCGCGTCCGCAGTGGTCAGATAGTTGTCCTCACCCGTGTTGATGATGATCCCCGCCCGCGCATGCACCTGCCGCGAAAACCGCTGGTCCACGAACGTCCGAATCGGATTGATGTCCCGGAACAGAATCCCGTACATCGAATCGTTCAACATCATGTCCAGCCGCTCCAGGCCCGCCAACGTCGCCATCTCCGGCATACACAGACCCGACGCATAGTTCGTCAACCGTACATACCGGCCCAACTCCCGCGACGACTCGTCCAACGCCGCCCGCATCAACCGGAAGTTCTCCTGCGTCGCGTACGTCCCCGCGAACCCCTCCCGCGTCGCCCCCTCCGGCACATAGTCCAACAACGACTGCCCCGTCGACCGGATCACCGCAATCACATCCGCACCCGCCCGCGCCGCCGCCTGCGCCTGCGGAATGTCCTCATAGATGTCACCCGTCGCCACGATCAGATAGATCCACGGCCGCCGCGGCGGATCCCCGAACCGCCTCACCAGACGATCCCGCTCCGCCCGCCGCCGATCGATCCGCCGGATCCCCGCCGCCACCGCCCTACGCGACCCCCGCCGCGCCGCCGTCGCCGCCCGCCCCGACGGCACCTCGAACCGCACCGACCCCGCCGCCGCCTTCTGCGCCAGCAACGTCACATCCGACACGCCCTCCCGCGCCAACGCGTCGAACACCGGCACCGCCACCCCATGCCCCAACCCCACATCGGCAACCACCGCATCCACGAGCCGGTTCACCCACGGAATCCCGTCCGGATCCGCACCGGACACCCCCGCGAGCCGCAACACCGCCCGCTCCACCGACACCGTCGTGTGGCTACGCGCCAGATCCACCACCGGCTGCCCGGCCCGACGCGCCAACTCCCGCGCCCGCCCCACCAGCGCCGGATCCAACCCAAGCTTGCCCGTCACGACACGCCTTCCTCGAAAATCACGTCACCCCGCAACACCGTCGCCCGGCACACCGGCAACGGCGTCGGATCATCCGCACCCCGCAACTCCGGGTCCTCCGCCTGCAACACCGGCAACCCCCGCTCCACCCCCGCCGGGGTGTCCCACACCGCGAACGTCGCCGGCGCCCCCAACGCCAACACACCCTCGTTGTCCAGACGCACCGCCCGCCACCCACCCCGGGTATGCGCCGCGAACGCCGCCCGCACACTCATCCGCTGCACCGGATTGTGATGCGCCGCCGCCGCCCGCACCGAACCCCACGGATCCAACGGCGTCACCGGCGAATCAGAACCGAAAGCCAACGCCACCCCCACCGAATGCATCGCACCCATCGGATTCGACTCCAACGACCGCGACAACCCCAACCGCGCCTCGTACATCCGCCCCGCACCACCCCACAACCGATCGAACGCCGGCTGCATCGACGCCACGATCCCGAACTCCACAAAACCCGCGATCAACCGCCGACCCATCAACTCCGCGTGCTCCACCCGATGCCGCCCCGCCCGCAACCGCTCCACCCCCACCCGCTCCGCCGCCCCCGCGAACCCCGCCAACACCGTCCCGATCGCCGCATCACCGATCGCGTGGAACCCGCCCTGCACCCCGTGCGCCACACAATCCAACACGTGATCACGCACCTGCTCCGCCGACACGTACCCGTGCCCACACGCCCCCGGCTCCCCGTCCAGATACGCCACCGACACATGCGCCGTCCGCGACCCCAACGCCCCGTCCGCGAACAGGTCACCACCCGCACCGACCGCACCCAACTCCCGCGCCTTCGCCGCGCCCAGCAGCTCACCCCAATACCCGTACACCTCCGGCACACCCCGCCCGGAAATCGCCAGCAACCCCGTGAAGTCCTCCTCATCGGAGATGTCCGGGCCACCGCACTCGTGCACCGCGGCGATCCCCAACGACGCCGCGTGCTCCAAAGCCCGCCGCTGCGCCGCCACCCGCTGCCCCCGCGTCACCGACGCGAACGCCGCCGCCCGCACCACATGATGCGCGTCCCGCCGCAACCACCCCGACCCGTCATACCCGGCCGCCGACACCACCTCCGGGCACGCCGCCAACAACGCCGCCGACACCAACGCCGAATGAATCGACGCCTGCGACAGATACACCCGCCGCCCACCAGCCGCCCGCCCCAACGCCACCGCATCCGGCAACACCCGCTCCGCCCAGGTCGACTCGTCCCACCCGTGCCCCAACACCACCGCGTCACCCGGCAACCCCGCCGAAAACACCGACACCGCGTCCAACAACTGCCCCGCCGACCGCACCCCCGACAGATCCAGCCCCGACAACGCCAACCCCGTGTCCGTCGCATGCACGTGCGCATCCACGAACGCCGGCGTCACCAACGCCCCCGCCAGATCCACCACCCGGTCCGCGCCCGGCGCCTCCGCGTCCACCCCCAACCAGGCGATCCGCCCGTCACGCACCAACAACGCCGTCGCACGCGGATCCGCCGGACAGTGCAGCACTCCACCGCGGTACAAGATCGAGGGACTAGTCATGACGTCAGTCTGCCGCCAACCGGGCCTCGAACAGGCCACGCACCCCAGGCTCCGACCGCAACAACCCCAACGCCAACTCCGCATGCCCCGGCACGTACCCGTTGCCCACCAGCATCGTCACGTCCGCCGCCAACCCCTCCGCCCCCAACGCCGCCGCCGCGAAACTCGTCGCCATCGAGAAAAAGATCACCGTCCCGCCGTCCCCCGTGGCCAACACCGCCCCATGCTCACAACCCGGCACGTCCACGCACACCACCGTCACGTCCGCCGGCACCCCCAACGCCGCCGTCACCGCCGTCGACAACCCCACCGGATCCCGCGCATCGGCCAACACCACCTCCGTCGCCAGACCCGCCGCCACCAACGCATCCCGCTCCGCCACCACCGGCACCACCCCGACCGTACGAGCCGCACCCGCCCGCCGCGCCGCAGCCAACGACAACGACCCGCTCTTGCCCGCCCCACCGATCACCGCCACACACACCGGCCGGGCATCACCCACCCGCTCCCGCCGCGCCACCTCATCGGCCACCACCCGCGCCGTCAACGCCGGCGCCCCACACACGTCCAACACCGCAAGCGACAACTCCGGATGCAGATCCGCCGGCAACACCGCCGCGATCGACCGCGCGAACAGGATCGCGTACCCGTCACACGGCACCTGCTCGCTGCGCCCGTCCCACCGGGCCAACCCGTCGGTGATCGCCAACGGCGTCAACGTCAACGACACCAACGTCGCCACCCGATCACCCACCCGCAGCCCCAACGGCGACCGCCGGCCCACCTCCTCCACCGTGCCGATGAGCATCCCGCCCGACCCCGTCACCGGGTTCTGCATCTTCCCCCGCGCCGCGACGATCTCCAGCACCTCCGCGCGGACCTTCTCCCCGTCCCCGCCGTGCTTCTGCCACAACTGCCGGAAGCTCGCCGCGTCCAGGTTCAACCGCTCCACCCGGATCCGCACCTCGTTCGGCGCGATCCGCGCGCCGGCGTCCAACCGCCACGCCGCCTGCGGCAGCACCCCCGCCGGTTCGACAACACGGTGCAGACCCACCGGTGACGCCACGCCGACCTCCCCTGTCCAGCCGCCCGAAGCCCCGCCCAGGACTCGCATCACGGGAAAACTTACGGCAGACTAATTTCTTCGCCGGATAATTTCCAGTAGCGTACGGGCCGCCGACCGTCCGCACCACACACCGAGGAGGGGCCGTGACCCAGACCCAACCGGTTGAGACCATCCCTCAGCCCCGTCACGCCCCGGTCGCCGCACCGACCGCCGGGCAGCCCTACGAATACCGCCGCAGCCCCCTGGTCGAACCCGACTGGACCCGCTTCCCCGGCTGGCGCCACGTCACCCGAGACCAGTGGGAAAGCGCCCAGTGGCAGCGCGTCAACTGCGTCAAGAACATCAAGCAGCTGCACGCCGTCCTCGGCGACACCGTCGACGAGTCCTTCTACGCCGACCTGGAGGCCGACCAGAAGACCCTGGCCACCATGTCCATGCTCGTGCCGCCCCAAATGATCAACACCATGGCGCCGCACGCGCCGCTGACCACCGCCGCGCTCCTCGCCGACCCGATCCGCCGCTACATGATCCCCGTCGCCTCCGACCGGCGCACCGACTGGCCCTCCCACCCGTACGCCAGCCGCGACTCCCTGCACGAGCACGACATGTGGGTCGCCGAGGGCCTCACCCACCGCTACCCGACGAAGGTCCTCGCCGAACTGCTCTCCACCTGCCCCCAGTACTGCGGGCACTGCACCCGGATGGACCTCGTCGGCAACTCCACCCCCGCCGTCGACAAGCTCAAGCTCACCCTCAAGCCCGTCGACCGGTACGACGCCCACATCACCTACCTCAGGGCCCACCCGGGCGTACGCGACGTGGTCGTCTCCGGCGGCGACGTGGCCAACGTGCCGTGGCGCAACCTCGAGTCGTACCTGATGCGGCTGCTGGAGATCGAAACCATCCGCGACGTCCGGCTCGCCACCAAGGCCCTCATGGGCCTGCCCCAGCACTGGCTCCAGCCCGACGTCGTCGAGGGCCTGGAACGGGTCGCCCGCACCGCCGCCCGCCGCGGCGTCAACCTGGCCATCCACACCCACGTCAACCACGCCCAGTCGATCACCCCGCTGGTCGCGAAGGCAGCCCAGACCGCCCTCGACGTCGGCGTACGCGACGTGCGCAACCAGGGCGTGCTCATGCGCGGCGTCAACGCCACCGCCCCCGACCTGCTCGACCTCTGTTTCGCGCTCCAGGGCGAGGCGGGCATCCTGCCGTACTACTTCTACATGTGCGACATGATCCCCAACGCCGAACACTGGCGGGTCCCGGTCTGGCACGCCCAGCAGCTCCAGCACGACATCATGGGCTACCTGCCCGGCTACGCCACCCCGCGGATCGTCTGCGACGTGCCGTTCGTCGGCAAGCGCTGGGTGCACATGCTCACCGACTACGACCGCGAGCGCGGCATCTCCTACTGGACGAAGAACTACCGCACCTCCATCGAGTCGGCCGACCTGGAGGCGCTCAACAAGCGCTACGCCTACTACGACCCGATCGACACCCTGCCCGCTGCCGGCCAGCAGTGGTGGCACGACCACCGCGACGACTGAGCCATACCCGCTCGACCCATGGCCCCGGCGTATGCCGGGGCCATGGTTTTTGGTTTGGGCGTGGCGCGCCACGCCCTCTATAGCGTCCTAGGACACTAGGGTCACGGTCCCCGAGCCGGAGCGGACCAGCGCTGGCGGCGGTGCCGCACCCCTCTCGGCCCGCATCGGCAGGCCGCCGGAACCCGCGCTGCGGGAAACCTTCAACCCCCGGAGGCTGATTGAAGGGTATCGACATCGATGGGCGTGACCGGATAGCGTGCCGTCATCCCTGACCACCGACCGGGCGGACCACCGTCCGCCGCCGTGAGGAGTGCCGTGGCCACGTCACCCGTCGCCCGCCTGCGCCGCCGAGGGCTCCTCGGCTTCCCCGCCCTCGTCGCCGCCGCTCTCACCGTCGTCCTGCGCCCCGCACCCGCCCGGGCCGAGGCGCGCGCCGAGTGCCTCGCCGACCTGATCGAGCAGTCCTGATGGCCACCGTCGGCTGGCTCGCCGACGTCCTGCGCGCCGCCGGCGTCCAGGTCGTCGAGGGAGGCGACTGGCGCAACCGGATGCGCCCCGGCGACTTCGACCCCATCGGCGTGCTGTGGCACCACACCGCCTCCACCTCCAGCGCCACCAACCCCCACCCCGCCCTGGGCATCTGCATCAACGGCCGCTCCGACCTGCCCGGGCCCCTCTGCCAGGCCCTCGTCGACTACCACGGCGTGTTCCACCTCATCTCCGCCGGCCGCGCCAACCACGCCGGCGCCAGCGGTGGCAGCGGCCCCATCCCCGCCGGCGACGGCAACGCCCTCATGATCGGCTGGGAGATCGACTACAACGGCGTCAGCCAGGAGATGACCCCCGCCCAGTACGAGGCGTCGCTGCGCGCCACCGTCGCCGTGCTCACCCGCCTCGGCCGGGACGCCAGCTACGCCCGCGGCCACCGCGAGACCAGCACCACCGGCAAGATCGACCCGTCCTTCATCGACCTGGACGTCATGCGCGCCGGTGCCGCCGCCCGGATGGGCGGCGGCACCGCCTGGAGCACGATCGTCGACAACGCCACCTCCGGCCGCTTCACCGCCAGCGCCAACTGGCGCGTCTCCACCTACTCCGGCCAGCGCTACGGCGCCGACTACCGCTACGCCGACCCCGTCGCCTCCAGCGACGTCGCCTGGTACCGGGTCAACGTCCCCGCCACCGGCACCTACCGCGTCGACGCCTGGTGGCCGGCCAACGCCGGATACAACAACGCCACCCCGTACCTCGTGGCCACCACCACCGGCAACAAGACCGTCTACGCCGACCAGCGCGCCACCGGCGGCCAGTGGCGCGCCCTCGGCACGTTCACCCTTCCCGCCGGCGACGCCAACCGGGTCGGCGTGAGCCGGTGGACCACCGGCACCGGCCTCGTCATCGCCGACGCGATCCGCCTCACCCGGGTTTCCTAGCCCACGCTCCTCCCCCGACGGCGGGGGGCGGCACCGACGACGGCGGCCCCGGAGGAGACTCCCTCCGGGGCCGCCGCGCGGTCGGGTCACTTGGTGAACGCGTCCCGCACGTCCCGGCCGGCGTCCTTGACGTGCTCGCCCGCCTGACGGGCCCGCGCGTCGCTCTGCTCGGTGGCGCCCTCGGCCCGCATGCGCTCGTTGTCGGTCATGTCGCCGACGCGCTCCTTGGCAGCGCCGGCCAGCTCCTGGGCCTTGTTCTTCGCCTTGTCGGTGAAGCTCATGTCGACTCCCTCTGCTGCGGCGTTACGGGGCCTCGCTGCCCCTGACCGTACGCATGCCCGGGGCGTGGGCAGGGGAAACCTGGGGGCGGACGCGCGTCACGGCGCGTACGGCGTCCTAGGAGGCTAGGTGTGAACGGGAGGCGGGGGCCTGGTTGACTGGGCGGATGGGAGAGATCGTCCTCGTCCGCCACGGCGAGACCGAGTGGAGCGCCAGCCGCCGACACACCTCGTACACCGACCTGGAGCTCACCGCCGACGGCGAGCGGGAGGCCCGCGCGCTCGCCGCGCTCCTGGCCGACCGGCGGTTCGCCCTGGTCCTGGCCAGCCCGCGCCGCCGGGCGCTGCGCACCGCCGAGCTGGCCGGGCTCGCCGTCGGGGCGGTCGACGAGGACCTGGCCGAGTGGAACTACGGCCGGTACGAGGGCGTCACCACCGCCGACATCCACACCGAGCGCCCGGGGTGGAACATCTGGACCGACGGCTGCCCCGCCGGGGAGTCCCCCGCCGAGGTGGGCGCGCGGCTCGACCGGGTGCTGGCCCGCGCCGCCGCCGCGCTCGCCGACGGCGACGTCGCCCTGGTCGGCCACGCGCACAGCCTGCGGGTGCTGGGCGCCCGGTGGATCGGCCTGCCGCCGTCGGGCGGCGGGCTGCTGCGGCTGGACACCGCCACGGTCAGCGTCCTCGGCCACGAGCACGGCCGGCCGGTCATCCGGCGGTGGAACCAGCCGCCTCCCCCGCCGTCCGGGACCGCGCCCGGGCCGACATCTCCCCGCCACTGATCTTCGGCGGCCGGTTCTCGTACGGGGTGGACAGGACCACGGTGGTGCGGGTGGTGACGTTCGCGGCCGTGCGGATCTCCTGGAGCAGCCGCTCCAGGTCCGCCGGCGAGGCCACCCGCACCAGCAGCAGGTAGAAGTCCTCCCCGGCCACCGAGTAGCAGGAGTCGATCTCGGGCAGGTGGGCCAGCCGCTCCGGGGCGTCGTCGGGCTGGGACGGGTCGAACGGCCGGATCGCCACGAACGCGCTCAGCGGCAGGTCCACCGCCTCGAAGGAGACCCGGGCGGCGTACCCCCGGATCACCCCGCGCTGCTCCAGCCGGCGGACCCGCTGGTGCACGGCGGACACCGACAGGCCCACCTTCTCCGCCAGATCCGTGTACGACAGCCGCCCGTCGGCGGTCAGCGCCGCGACGATGGCCCGGTCGATCTCCTCCACGGCGTGCAACCTACCGGTAAAAGCGCTCCCACGCGACGACGCCCCCGTCCCGCGTGACGCTCGGTGCGCCTCGGGTGACCTTGCGCGTCGGGCCTCAGTCCCACTGGTCCTGATTGAGGAAGCGGGCGAAGCCGCGCCAGGAGTTCGGGCCCATCACCCCGTCGACCGGGCCCGTGTAGCCCCAGCCGGAGGCGAGCCGTTGGACGGCCTTCCAGGTGTTGACCCCGGGCACGCCGTCGATCGGGCCCGTGTAGCCGTAGCCGCGCATGGCCCGCTGCAGGGCGGCGTAGGTGTTCACGCCGGGCACGCCGTCGATCGGGCCGGTGTAGCCCGACGTGATCCGCAGCCAGTTCTGCATCCGCTTGTAGCAGACGGGGCCCGGGATGCCGTCCTGCTCGGTCGTCGTCTTGGGCAGGCCGCCGCCCGGGTGCTGGCCGACGTAGGTCAGCGGGTTGATCCGCACCCCGCTCGGGTCGATCATGTGCCAGTGCAGGTGCGGGCCGGTGGAGCTGCCGGAGCCGGGGGCGCCGACGGCGCCCCCGGAGCGCCCCACGACCGTCCCGGCGGCGACGGCGGTGCCGTCGGCCAGCAGGAACTGCGACAGGTGCATGTACTGGCTGCGGTAGCCGTCGGCGTGGCGGATGGTCACGGTGTGCCCGCCCGTGCCGTTGTTTGGGATGTTCTGGATCGTCCCGGCGCCGCAGGCCGGCAGGTTCGTGCCGACGCCCATCCCGAAGTCGATGCCGCCCAGCGAACCTCTGCTGAGGTGGTCCTGCCAGCTGCCGGTGATCGGGTAGCCGGCGAACGGGTTGTAGATGGCGGGCGCCGCGTGGGCCATCCCCGGCAGGCCGACGACGCCGACGGTGAGGGCGCCGGTGGTCAGCGCCGCGCCCCGCAGCAGCGTACGGCGGCTGAGCCCGGCCTGGGGCGGCGCGGACGGGCCGCCGCAGCAGCCGGACGCGTTCTCGTGATCCATGCGCGGGCCTCCGTGCGGTCGTCGGCTGACCATGGCAAGCAGAGGCTAGCCCCAGGATAGCCGGAGATCAATCGTTGCCATCGGGGTCGCGGCGGCGCGGGCGTCGGCCCGCGCCGCGGACGGGCCGCTCAGCCCCTGGCCAGGGCGCGGGAGATCACCAGGCGCTGGATCTGGTTGGTGCCCTCGACGATCTGGAGCACCTTCGCCTCCCGCAGGTAGCGCTCGACGGGATGGTCGGCGACGTAGCCGGCCCCGCCGAGCACCTGCACCGCGTCGATGGCCACCCGCATCGCGACGTCCGTGGCGAACAGCTTCGCCTTCGCCGCCTCGATCGAGTACGGCCGGCCGGCGTCGCGCAGCCGCGCGGCGGCCAGCATGAGCGCGCGGGCGGCGGAGATCTGGGTGGCGTGGTCGGCCAGGTTGAACCCGAGGCCCTGGAAGTCGACGATCGCCCGGCCGAACTGCCGGCGCTCGCGGGCGTAGCCGACCGCGTGGTCGAGGGCGGCCTGGGCCAGGCCGACGGCGCAGGCGGCGATGCCGAGGCGGCCGGAGTCCAGGGCGGACATGGCGATGGTGAAGCCGGCGCCCTCCCCGCCGATGAGGCGGTCGGCGGGGACGCGGGCGTCGTCGAAGGCGACCTGCGCCACCGGGGAGGCGTGCAGGCCCATGGTCCGCTCGGCGGCCTGCGGGACGATGCCGGGGGTGCCGCGGTCGGCGAGCAGGCAGGAGATGCCCTTCGGGCCGGGCCCGCCGGTGCGGCAGAAGATGTTGTAGAAGTCGGCCACCTGCGCGTGGGTGATCCACGCCTTCGTGCCGGTCACCACGTACGCCTCGCCGTCGCGCACGGCCCTCGTGGTCAGCGCCGCCGCGTCCGAGCCGCCCTGCGGCTCCGACAGGCAGTACGCGCCGAGCAGCTCGCCGCCGATCAGGTCGGGCAGCAGCTCGCGCTGGGCGTCCGTGCCGAACTGCGCCAGCGGGTAGCAGGACAGGGTGTGCACGCTGACCGCCTCGGCGACGGCGAGCCAGCGGCTGGCGAGCACCTCCAGCACCTGCAGGTACACCTCGTACGGCTGGGCGGCCCCGCCGTGTTCCTCGGCGTAGGGCAGGCCGAGCAGGCCGGCGCGGCCGAGGGTGCGCAGCACCTCCCGGGGGAACTCGGCGCGGGACTCGAACCCGGCGGCGCGGGGGGCGAGCTCCCGGTCGGCGAGGTCGGTGGCGAGGTCGAGCAGGTCGTGGGCCTCGTCGGTGGGCAGGATCCGGTCGACGGTCATGGCGCGCTGAGCTCCGTGGGGGTGGTGTTGAGCCGGGGTCACGCCGCCCGTCGTGCGGGCGGCGTCGGGTGCCGATGGCGGGGTTCCGCCGCCGGTTCCCGCCCTGTGAGCTTAACGGTCGTTTGGCCGTCCGGGGGAGGCGGCACCGCCGACGCCGGGCCGCCGAGCCGGGCGACGGTGTCGCGCCGAACGCGCCCGGCGCGGGCGACGACGTCGATAGCCTGGACCCACGCCGGCACGGCGGGCGACGGACGGGAGGCGGCGCGGATGGCGGGCGGTGAGCGGGACCGCGGGGCGCGGCGTCGGCGCGGGCTGTTGTGGGCCGGCATCCTCGCCGTCGCCGGGCTGGTGCTGCTGGCGGTGGGCCTCACCGTCGCCAACGGGGCCCTCGCGTGGCTGGAGGCGGCCGTGGCCCTCGTCCTGCTGGTGGCGAGCTACGCCGTGCAGCGCCTCGCCCGCCGGGAAACGGTCTACCGGCACGACGGGCCGCGCTGACCGCCGCGCCGCACCCCGGATCGTCGGACGCCTGTGCCAGGCTGTCCGGCGTGGCACACCGACCCCCGATCCTGCTGATCGACGCTCCCAGCCTCTACTTCCGGGCCTACTTCGGCGTCCCCGAGTCCGCCGCGCGGGCCGCCGACGGCAGCCCCGTCAACGCGGTGCGCGGCTTCCTCGACATGCTCGCCACGCTGGTGCGCACCCGCCGCCCCGACCGGATGGTCTGCGCCCTGGACCACGACTGGCGTCCCGACTGGCGGGTGGCGCTCCTGCCGTCGTACAAGGCGCACCGGGTGGCCCCGGAGGGGGGCGAGGAGGTGCCCGACACCCTCGGCCCACAGGTGCCGGTGATCCTGGACGTGCTGGCCGCGATCGGGATCACGGCGATCGGCGCCACCGGCTACGAGGCCGACGACGTGCTGGGCACGCTGTCGGTGACCCAGCCCGCGCCGGCCGAGGTGGTCTCCGGCGACCGGGACCTGTTCCAGCTCGTCGACGACGCGCGCGGGGTGCGGCTGCTCTACGTCGGGCGGGGCGTGGCGAAGCTGGAGGACTGCGACGACGCGGCGGTGCGCGCCCGCTACGGGGTGCCCGCCGACCGGTACGCCGACTTCGCGGCCCTGCGCGGCGACCCGAGCGACGGGCTGCCCGGGGTGCCGGGCGTCGGCGAGAAGACCGCGGCCCGGCTGGTCGACCGGTACGGCGGCGTCGCCGGCATCCTCGCCGCGCTCGACGACCCGGGCTCCGGGTTCGCCCCCGGCCTGCGGGCCCGGCTCGACGCCGCCCGCGGCTACCTGGCCGTCGCGCCGACGGTGGTGCGGGTGGCGCTGGACGTGCCGCTGCCGGAGCTGCCCACGGCGCTGCCGCAGGCCCCGGCCGACCCGGACCGGCTGCTGGAGCTGGCCGAGCGCTGGAACCTGGCCGGCTCCTGCCGCCGCCTCGTCGACGCCCTCGCCACCCGCGACTGACCGTGCCAGGCTCGCCACCCGCGACTGCGGGGCCGACCCGCGCCCGGTGAGCGTGCCGGACGGGTCCGGCGCGGCCGGCGTTCAGCCCGGCCGCGGGGTCAGCGCGGTGGGTCGGCGCGGCGCGCCGGGAACGTGCTGCCGGGGCGGGCCAGGGTGCCGCGGGCGCGCAGCCCGACCGGGTCCGGGGCCGGCTGCGGGTCCACCACGGCCGACCCGGCCGGGTCGGCCCGGCGGGCGTCGAGGTAGGCCGCGCCGGCCCGGTCCTCCTCGGTCGGCGCGGCGAGCAGGGCGTAGACCAGCCCGACCACGACGAGGACCACCGCGAGGACGATGGGCACCAGCAGGGTGCTGAAGCCCGCGCCGCTGATCTCGCCCTGCTGCTCGTGCAGGTGCACCGACAGGGCGCTCATGCCGGTGAAGTGCATGCCGTTGACGGCGACGCCCATCACCAGCGCAGACGCGACGACGGCCAGGACGCGGCGCACGGTGACGGCCAGCCACAGCGCCACGGTCGCCGCGACCACGGCGATCGCCACCGACAGGGCGACCCGGACGCCGTCGTAGCCCAGGGAGCCGCCGAGCCGCATCGCCGCCATCCCGGTGTAGTGCATGGCCACGACCCCGGTCCCGGTCAGCACGCCCCCGACGCCGATGCGCAGCGCGGAGACCCGGCCGGTGCCGACGATGGCCAGGCCGATGCCGACCGCGACCACGGCGATGAGGGCGCTGACCACGGTGATCGGCACGTCGTAGCGGATCCGGGTGCCCTCGACGGCGAAGCCGAGCATCGCCATGAAGTGCATGCTCCAGATCGCGGTGCCGCCGATCGCCCAGGCGGCGAGGACGCCCCACCACACGCGCTGGCCGGCGGTGCCGGCGGCCCGGATGCGGCTCGCGCAGACCAGACCGAGGAACGAGCCCAGCACCGACAGCGCGTAGCTGAGCGCCGGGGTGATCCAGCCGTACTCAAAGTGATTGATCTCCGCCACGGCGTTGTCTCCCCACCCGGTTACCGACGCGTCAACGAGGCGCCGGGGACATGATCGGGGACGCTCTGAGCTGCCGCAACAGCGGCCCCCCGGCCACTTCGGAGGGTGCTGCCGCGGTGACGGTCCGACGCACGGGACTCGCGCCGGAATCACGCAGAGTGAACCTCAGGCGGTGGCGTGGTAGGCGAGGACGCCCCGGTTGACGGCGGCGATGGCCTGCCGGGCGGTGGCGCGCAGCTCCGTGGAGGCGCCGCCGGAGTCGGCGAGCTGACCGAGCAGGTCGACGACCTGCCGGGCCCAGCGGACGAAGTCGCCGGCCGGCATCTCGCCGTCGAACTGGTGCCCGCTGGCGAGCACCTTGGCCAGTGCCTCGCCACGGGCCCAACGGTAGATCGGCCAGGCGAAGCCGAGGTCGGGCTCGCGGGTGACGGCGAGACCCCGGGCGGCCTCGTCGGCCTCGATGCCGCTCCACAGGCGCAGCGTCTCGTCCACCGCCTCCGCGACGGGGCCGCGCGGCAGCGACGCCCGCTCGTCGACGTCGCGGCGGGCCTCGAACACGACCACCGACACGGCGGCGGCCAGCTCCGCCGGGGAGAGCCCGTCCCAGACGCCCCGGCGCAGGCACTCGGCGACCAGCAGGTCGGCCTCGGTCCAGATCCGGCCGAGCATCCGCCCGGCGTCGGTGACGGCGCCGTCGCTCGACAGGTAGCCGCGCGCGGTGAGCAGCGCGACGATCCGGTCGAAGGTGCGGGCCAGGGAGCCGGTACGACCGGCGACCCGCTGGCGCAGCTCCTCGGTGTCGCGTTCGAGGCGGCGGCGGCGCTCGGCCCAGCGGGCGTGCTCCTCCCGGTCGGGGCAGGCGTGGCAGGGGTGCCGGCGCAGCTCGGCGCGGAGCTGGCTGAGCGCGTGGTCCTCGCCCGCGCCCTGCCGGGAACGACCGCCGCGCCGGCCGCCGTGCCGGTCCAGGCCGGTGCCGCTGACCTCGGCGGCGAGGTCGCGGCGGGCCGCCGGGGAACGGTGGTTGAAGTGCTTGGGCACCCGGATGCGGGCCAGCACCTCGGCCGGGGTGGTGAAGTCGCCGGGGCTGACCCGCCCGGCCCACCGGTCCTGGGTGAGCACGAGCGGGCGGGGCTCGCCGAACCCGCCGGTGGCCGGGTCGAGCACCACCGCGAGGCCGGCGCGCCGCCCGGACGGCACCCGGATCACGTCGCCGACGCGCAGCCGCTCCAGCGACGCCACCGCGGCGGCCTTGCGCTGGTGCTGTCCCTGCCGGGCGATGGCGCGCTCCCGGTCGGCGATGGCCACCCGCAGGGCGAAGTATTCGTCGAAGTCGCCGTGGTGGCAGGCGGCCTCCGCGCCGTACGCGTCGATGGTCTCGGTGTTGCGCTGCACCTGCCGGGCCAGGCCGACCACCGACCGGTCGGCCTGGAACTGCGCGAACGACGATTCCAGCAACGCGCGGGCCGGCTCCGCGCCGACCGTGCCGACCAGGTTGACGGCCATGTTGTACGACGGGCGGAAGCTGGAGCGCAGCGGGTAGGTGCGGGTGGAGGCCAGGCCCGCCACGTGCCGGGGGTCGGTCTCGGGCGACCAGACCACGACGGCGTGCCCCTCGACGTCGATGCCGCGGCGGCCGGCGCGGCCGGTGAGCTGGGTGTATTCCCCCGGGGTGAGGTCGACGTGCGCCTCGCCGTTGAACTTCACGAGGCGTTCGAGGACGACGCAGCGGGCCGGCATGTTGATGCCCAGCGCGAGGGTCTCGGTGGCGAAGACCGCCTTGACCAGGCCCCGGACGAACAGCTCCTCGACGACCTCCTTGAACACCGGCAGCATGCCGGCGTGGTGGGCGGCCAGGCCGCGCTCCAGGCCGTCGAGCCACTCCCAGTAGCCGAGCACCGTCAGGTCCTCGCCGGGGATGGCGGTGACCCGGGACTCGACGACCCGGCGGATCTCGGCGCGCTCCTCCGGGGAGGTGAGCCGCAGGCCGGCGGCGAGGCACTGCTGCACGGCGGCGGCGCAGCCGGCGCGGCTGAAGATGAACAGGATCGCCGGCAGCAGCCCCTCCCGGTCGAGCCGGTCCACGATGTCCGGGCGCAGCGGGCCCCGCCAGCGCGGCCCGCGCCGGCCGCCGCCCGGCCCGGCGCTGCGCCCCTCCCCCAGCTCCAGGCGGCGCATCGTCTCCCGGGTGTAGCGCAGCAGCTCCGGGTGCACGTCGTGCTTGCGCGCCGCGTCGGCGTCGTGGAACAGGTCGAACATCCGCTTGCCGACGAGCATGTGCTGCCACAGCGGCACCGGCCGGTGCTCGCTGACCACCACGGCGGTCTCGCCGCGCACGGTGACCAGCCAGTCGGCGAACTCCTCGGCGTTGGAGACGGTCGCCGACAGCGAGACCAGGGTCACCGAGGCGGGCAGGTGGATGATCACCTCTTCCCAGACCCCGCCACGGAACCGGTCGGCCAGGTAGTGCACCTCGTCCATGACCACGTAGGCCAGGCCCTCGAGGGTGGCCGAGCCGGCGTAGAGCATGTTGCGCAGCACCTCGGTGGTCATCACGACCACCGGGGCGTCGCCGTTGATCGCGTTGTCGCCGGTGAGCAGGCCGACGTGCTCGACGCCGTAGCGGTCGACCAGGTCGTGGTACTTCTGGTTGGACAGCGCCTTGATCGGCGTGGTGTAGAAGCACTTGCGCCGGGTGGGCGGCGGGCCGTCGCCGTCGGCCGCCGCCGGCTGCGCGGGCGCGCCGCGCAGGGCCAGGTGTACGGCGAACTCGCCGACCACGGTCTTTCCCGCGCCGGTGGGGGCGCAGACCAGCACGCCGCTGCCCCGTTCCAGGGCCTGGCACGCCTCCCGCTGGAAGTCGTCGAGATCGAACCCCAGGTCAAGGGTGAACTCGTCCAGCGCCGGGAACTGTGAGGCCTGCGCGGCCCGGCGGCGCGCCGCGGCGTACCGCTCGGCGGGGCTCGACATGTCACCAAGATTAGTGCGTGCCTCCGACGGCCACCGCCTCAAGGCCGTCCGACAGGGGGGTCGGGGGCGGTCGGTAGGGTGCACGGCGTGCCGGATCATGCCGAACCGACCCAGTCGACCCCACCGAGCGCCGACGCCGCCGCGGGCGCCCGGGCGTCCCGTCGGCCCGTCGAGGCGGTCCTGTTCGACTTCCACGGCACCCTCGCCCAGGTGGAGGAGCCCCACGACTGGGTGCTCGCCGCCGCGCGGGCGTGCGGGGTGAGCCTGGAGCGGATGCGGGCCACGGCGCTGGCCGACCGGCTGCTCACCGCCGGCCGGGCCGGCGGCCCGCTGCCGGCGCGGGTGCCGCCGGCGCTGGCCGAGCTGTGGTCCGAGCGGGACCTCTACCCGCACGCGCACCGGGGCGCGTACACGGGGCTGGCGGCGACCGTGGACGCCGGGATCGACGGCTTCGCCGACGCGCTGTACGAGCGGGTGCTGGTGGCCGAGGGCTGGGTGCCCTACCCGGACACCGCGCCGACCCTCGCGGCGCTGCGGTCGGCGGGGGTGAAGGTGGCGGTGGTGAGCAACATCGGCTTCGACATCCGGCCGTTCTTCGCCGCGTGGGGCCTCGACGCCCTGGTGGACGCGTTCGTCCTGTCGTACGAGGTGGGGCGCTGCAAGCCGGACCCGGCGATCTTCTGGCGGGCCTGCGGGATGCTCGGGGTGGACGCGGAACGGGCGCTGATGGTGGGCGACACGGCGGCGGACGCCGGGGCGGTGCGGGCCGGCTGCGCGGTGCTGGTGCTGCCCGAGGCCGACCCGGGCCGGCCCAACGGGCTGGGCGCCGTGCTCGACCTGGCCCTGCGCGGCTGATCCCGGGCGTCCGGCCCGGCGCCTCCCCTATTCGGCGGCCCGCCGGCCGTCTCCTTTCCGTCGAATAAAACGGCCGAGAAGGCTCGAATTACCCCTGCCGGCGACGGGGCGGGGACCGGGGCGTGACATATTGCTCGACGTCGTTGGATAATGTCCGCCGCGATGAGCCGTCGCGGGTCGCGTCCAGGTGCCCCGACGCCCAACCGAAGGGGACAATTCCGTGAAGCGGGACCACTCACCCGTGCTGCCGGGCGACGGCGACACCGACTACGCGCGTTACATGCGCGTCAATGAGCTGCTCGACCTGCAGCGACACCCGGAGCAGGTGATCTGCCGCGACGAGTTGCTCTTCCAGGTGGTGCACCAGTCGACCGAGCTGTGGCTCAAGCTCGCGGCGTCCGAGCTGCGCGAGGCCGCCGCCCGGCTCGACGCCGGCGAGCCGGGCGCGGCCGAGCTGCTGCTGGCCCGGGCGGCGCTGGGCATCCGGCTGGTCACCGACCAGTTGGAGATGTTCCGCCACCTGTCCCCGGCGGACTTCCAGGCGATGCAGCCGGCGCTCGGCAACGGATCCGGTGCCGAATCGCCTGGGTGGCGGCAGGTGCAGGCCGCCAGCCGGCGGCTCGGTCGCGCCTTCGCCGACCATCTCGCCGCCGTCGGCGTCGAGGTGTCCGCGCTGCCGGGCACCGACGCCGCCGACCCGCTGCACCGGCTGGCCGAGGCCATGGTGGAGTGGGACGAGCGGGTCGCGACCTGGCGGGTGCGGCACTACCAGGTTGCCCTGCGCGTCGGCGGCCACGGCCCGGCGGGCACCCCGGGCAGCCCGGCGACGATGCTCGCCCGGCTGATCGACCACCGGTTCTTCCCCGAGCTGTGGCAGCTACGGGCGGGCGTCGCCGGTGCCGCCCAGCGCGCCTGACCGGCCGCCGCAGAAATCGTCGGTTCCTCACCGTCCGTATTTAACACGACCGTAATGTTGAGGTGCCGTTCGTGCGTGAGCTGACGTCTTGGCGATCCGGCCTATCCGATCCCGGTGACTTTCCCTACTCTGCGGTGCTCGACGAGTTCCAGCGGGTCGGTAAACACTTTGTCGAAAAGGAACTGCTCGCACTTCTCGACGAGATACGGGCGCGCGTCGTCGCGCCGCCGGGGCGCGACGACGCCGGGGATGCGGGACCGACCCGGTTGCTGAGCGAATTCCTCGACGTCGCGCTCGACAAGTGGGACGGCCGGTACGACTACCGCAGCTACCTGGCGCTGCCCCTGCTCCGGCTGCCCTGCACGGCGGACGACGCCGTGACCGGCCCGGAGGCCGACCCGGAGGGCGCCCGCCACGCCTCCGACCGGCTCCTGGTGCGGCTGGTCGCCGACGCCCTGGCCTTCGAGCTGGCCGCCGCCTCCGGGGCCACCACCCTGCTTCCCGAGCAGCGCCCCGGCCCCGGGACGGTCGCGAAGCGCCTGCGGCTCGGCGTCCGGGCCGTGCTGCCCGCGCTGTCCCGGCTGGACCCGGCGCGGACGGTCGACGAACGGGAGCCGGCCGCCGCGGCGGCGGCCCTGCACGCCCTCGCCGCCGCCGACGCCACCGGCGACGAGGAGCGCCGGCTGCGGCTGAGCATGCTGCCGGTGTACCGGTCGCACGACGAGTACCTGTTCGTCCGGGTGCTCCAGGCGTACGAGTGCGTCTTCGCCGGGCTCACCGACGAGCTGCGCGGCACGGTCGCCGCCCTCGACGCCGGGCGCGCGGGCACGGCGGCCGACCGGCTGGCGTACGCCCGTGACCGGCTCGCCGCCGCCGGACCGCTGTTCTCGCTGCTGGCCACCATGCAGCCGGAGTCCTTCCGGACTTTCCGGGAGTACACCGAGGGGGCCAGCGCCATCCAGTCCCGCTCCTACAAGGTGATGGAGGCGCTGTGCCGTACCCCCGAGGGGTCGCGGCTGGACTCGGCGGCCTACCGCTCGGTGCCGGAGGTGCGCGAGTGGGTGCTCGCCGGGCACCCGTCGGTCGACGCCGCCTACCGGGCGGCGGCCCGCGTCGGCCGGCTCACCGGGGCCGACCGCGCCCGGGTCGAGCGGGAGATGCGCGCCTTCGCCGACGCGGTGCTCGGGTGGCGGCGCACCCACTACCGGCTGGCGACCCGGATGCTCGGCGTGCGCCCCGGCACCGGATACACGGAGGGCACCCCCTACCTGGCGGCCGTCCGCGCCATCCCCGTCTTCACCGCCGCCGGCCACGACCCGTGCCCGGCGTCACCGCCGACGACCACCGGAGGCTGTCCCGAGTGAGCCCGCCCGATGCGCCACCGGCCGCCGTCGAGGCACGGTGCCTCGACGCGGGCGCGCAGGCCGCCCTGCGCGCCGAGTTCCCGCTGCTGCGCACCTGCGTCTACCTGAACAACAACTCCACCGGCGCGGTCCCCGAGGGCGCGCACCGGGTGCTGGCCGACTACGGGGAGACCCTGCGCGGCTGGCGCGACGACGTGTGGCAGGGCTGGCACGTCGGCCTCGACCGGTACGCCGACTCGGTGGCCGCGCTCATCGGCGCGCCCGCGGGCAGCGTGGTCACCGACGCGAACCTGAGCACCCTGCTGGCCCGGATCGCCTCCTGCTTCGACTACCGCCCGCCCCGCGACCGGGTCGTCACCACCGACCTGGAGTTCCCGACCGTGCCGTTCGTGTGGAACGCGTTCGGCCGCTACGGGGCGCGCGCCGACGTGGTCGCCACCGGCGGCGTCCGGTTCGACCAGGACGCCCTGGAAGCGCGCATCGACGAGCGGACGCTGCTGGTGTGCGTGCCGCACGCCAGCTTCGCCTCCGGCGACACCCTCGACCTGCCCCGGCTCGTCGCCCGCGCCCACGACGCCGGCGCCCTGGTGATCGTCGACGCCTTCCAGACCGTCGGGGTGCTGCCGCTGGACGTGACCGCGCTGGGCGTGGACGTCGTCCTCGGCGGCGCGCACAAGTGGCTGTGCGGCGTCGGCACCGCCTTCTGCTACGTCCGGCCCGACCTGACGCCCCGGCTGGAGCCGGCGGCGACCGGCTGGCAGGCCGGCGACGCCGCGCTGACGTTCCGGCCGTCGACCGGCTGGGCGTCCGGCGCGCAGCGGTTCGCCGGCGGCACGCCGTTCCCGCTCACCTCCCTGATGTCCCAGGTGGGCCTGGACCTGCTGGCCGGGGTCGGCGTGCCCGCGATCCGGCGGCACTCCCTGGCCTGCACCGGGCGGATCGTCGAGCGGGCCGCCGCCGCCGGGATCGCGGTGGTCAGCCCGACCGAGCCGCACCGCCGCGGCGGCGTCGTCTGCCTCGACGTGCCCGACGGGGAGGCGGTCAAG
The DNA here is from genome assembly GCF_042889525.1 of Micromonospora sp. NPDC002575. NCBI lineage: Bacteria > Bacillati > Actinomycetota > Actinomycetes > Micromonosporales > Micromonosporaceae > Micromonospora > Micromonospora sp. NPDC002575. The sequence continues at coordinate 132,538 of NZ_JBIARA010000009.1, forward strand.
CGGCGGCTCGCCGCGCGCGACGTGATCTGCAGCTGGCGCGGCTGGCTGCGGGTCGGCCCGCACGTCTACAACACCCTGGAGGAGATCGACGTGTTCATGGATGCCCTGGAAGAGGAGGTTCGCCGGTGAACGTCACCCTGTCGCCGCGGGCGCTGATGAGCCTGCTCGCCAACGGGCCGAAGGCGATGGACGTGCTGGAGACCGCCCTCACCCTGGGCCTGCTCGACGCGCTGGAGCCCGGTCCCGCCCGCCTGGGCGACCTCGCCGAACGGTTCGGGTTCCGGCCGCTGCGGCTGTACAAGTTCCTGGACTGCCTGGAGAGCCTCGGCGTCGTCACCCGCGAGGAACCCGACGACGACATCGCCGCCGCCCGCTACCGGGCCGAGCCGGGGCTGCGCGACGCCGTGGCGGCGGTCGTCGGGCCGGACGCCGTCGAGCGGGACCGGGACCGCTACCCGTGGCGGGTGCTGCACGGCCGGCTGGCCGAGAGCCTGCGCGGCGAGGTCAGCATGACCGACGAGGACTTCGCGTGGCCGCCGCGCACCGACGAGCAGACCGCCGCGTTCGAGCGCAGCATGGCCGTCGGGCTCGGCCCGGTGCTGGAGACGCTGCACCGGCACGCCGACCGGCTCTGGGCGGACCGCCGCCGCCTCCTCGACGTCGGCGGCGGCGACGGCACCCTCGCCGCCCGCGTGCTCGACGACGCCCCGCATTTGCGGGCCGACGTCTACAACCTGCCGGCGGTGGCGCCCCTGGTGGCGGACACCCGGCAGCGCTGCGGGCACCCGGACCGGCTGGGCTTCGTCGGCGGGGACTTCTTCGCCGAGCCGCTGCCGACCGGCTACGACGCGCTGGCGTTCGTGCGGGTGCTGCACGACTGGCCCAACGACGTCGCCCGCCGGCTGGTCGAGGCGGCGTACCGGGCGCTCGAACCGGGCGGGCTGCTGCTCATCGGCGAGGAGTTCCGCACCCCGGACCGGCTGGCGATGCAGTTCTTCTGGAGCTACTTCCTGATCGGCGTCGACACCTGCGTCAGCCGGCTGCGGGAGGTCGAGTTCTACACGGGCCTGCTCAAGGAGATCGGCTTCGAACGGGTGGCGGTGCTGCCCGGCGGCTGGGAGCTGGTCACCGCGTACAAGCCGCACACGGCGGGCTGACCGGGGGCCGGGCGGGCCCCGTGCCCGCCCGGCCCCGGTGACGCGTCAGGCCCGCCGGCCCACCACGGCGCCGTTGGCGCCCGGCGCGTCGAACGACAGCCGCTCGATGTCGACGAAGCCCGCGTCGGCGAGCCACGCCGCGTACTCGGCGCCGGAGTAGTTCTTGCCGCCCTCGGTCTCGACCAGCATGTTCATGCCCATCAGGGCCGCCTCCGGCGGGCCGGCGCGGTCGTCGTCGAGCAGCAGCTCGCAGATGACCACCGCGCCGCCGGGCGGCAGCGCGGCGTGGCACTTGGCCAGCAGCGCCCGGTTGGTCGGCTCGTCCCAGTCGTGCAGGATCATGCTGAGCAGGACGACGTCGTGCCCGTCGGGCAGCGTCGGGTCGGCGAGGAAGTCGCCCGCGACCGTGCCGATCCGGCCGGTCAGCCCCTCCGCCGCGATCCGCTCCTGCGCCTTGGCGCACACGTGGGGCAGGTCGAGGATCGTCGCCCGCAGCTGCGGCAGCCGCCGGCAGAGCTCGATCGGGAACGCCCCGGCCCCGCCGCCGACGTCGAGCAGCCGGGCGTGCGCCCCGAAGTCGTACGTGTCGGCCAGCGCGCGGGCGGTGAAGCTGGAGGTGGAGAACATGGCGTCCCAGAACTGCGCCACCATCTCCGGGTCGACGGTGTCGAACAGCGACTGCTGCGTCTGCGGGTCCCAGGTCAGCGGTCGGTTGGTGCGCAGCGCGTCGGCGATGCGGTGCCACGGCAGGTAGGTGCGCAGGTCGGAGTAGCGCACCTGCGCGCCGAAGTAGTAGGGCCGCCCCTCCACCAGGAACTGCTCGGCGAGCTCGGTGTTGCGGTAGCCGTCGCCGGCCCGCTCCAGCAGGCCGAGGGACGCGCTCGCGGCCAGCAGCAGGTCGGCGGGGCGCTCGTCGAGCCCGAACTCGGCGGCGGCCTCGGCGACGGTGATCGTCCGGCCGCCCGCGAGGCGGGTGAACAGCCCGAACTCGACGCCGACGGCGAGGGTCTTGAACCCCCAGACGCCGGCCACGAGGCGCATGAGGGGAGAGGGATTGATCATGAAGGCATGAGATCACAGGCCCTTCCGAAACCCACTGTAGACACTCCGGCCTGGCCGGGCTGACCCGGGCCGCAGCCGTCGAGCTGGGCGCCCGGGCCGCCGCGCGCGGCGGCGCGCCGGGGAACCCGAACCCGCCCCCCTGACCACGCGCCACCGATCCGTCACCGTGGGTCGTGTGAGGCAACCCTGCCGATCGCGGGAACCACGCCGCGCCGCCGAGCGACTATCGGTACATGCGGTGCGAGCGGTGGCGGGAGATGCTGTCGGCCCAGCTGGACGGGGAGGAGACCCCGGCCGATCGGGTCGCGGCCGAGGAGCACCTGGTCACGTGCGGTGACTGCCGGGCGTGGTTCGAGACGGCTGCGGCGGTGACCCGCCGGGCGCGTACCCGGGTGGTGACGACGACGCCCGACCTGGCCGACGCGGTGCTCGCCGCCGTCGCCGCCGCGCCGCGACGGCGGTGGTGGACGGCGGCGTGCTGGCTGCCGGCGGGTCCCTGGCGGGAGCGGCTGGTCGCCGGGCTGCGGGCCGCGCTGGGGCTGGTGGGAGCCGTGCAGGTGGTGCTGGGCCTCGTGCAGGTCGGCCGGGGCACCACCGTCGCCCACGCGCACGCCGCCGGCCAGCACCTGTGGCACGAGTCGGCGGCGTGGAACGTCGCCGTCGGCGCCGGGTTCCTGTTCGTGGCGGCACGGCGGTTCCCGCCGGCCGGCGTGCTGCCGATGCTCAGCGCCTTCGTCGCGACCCTGGTGCTGCTGTCGGTCAACGACCTGGTGACCGGTCAGGTCGCCGTGTCGCGGCTGGTCAGCCACGCGATCCTGGTGTTCGGCTGGGTGCTCACCGCGCTGCTGTCACGGCCCGGGCTGCGGCCCGGCGGGCCCGCGCCCCGGCAGGGCCGGTCGTCGGGATCCCGCTGGCGCGTCGAGCTGGACGCGCCGGAGCCGTCGACGCCGACGCTGCGGCTGCTGCCCCCGCACCCGTACTCGGCGCGGGCCCACGCCCGCCCCGCCGCAGCGGCCGGCGGGCGAGACGACCGGCAGGCCGCCTGACCGGGCGTCGGGTCCGACGCGCCGATCCACGCGGCCCAAGCGCGCCTTCGCCGGACGGGGGCGGGAGACCCACCCGCAGGGCGGGCGGCGGGTGGGCTCAGCCGGCCCGCGTCGACCGGGTCGGCCGGCTGTCGGCGTGCCAGGCGGCCACGAGGTCCTCCCGCGCCCGCGCCACCCGGGAGCGGATCGTGCCGACGGGGCAGCCGCACACCTGCGCCGCCTCGGCGTACGACAGCCCTGCGACCTGGGTGGCGACGAACGCCTCCCGGCGCTCCGGGGCCAGACCGGCGATCAGCTGGCGCAGGACGACCCCGTCGTCCGTGCCCGGCTCCGCCGTGCCCGCCCCCTCCGCCGCCGCCTGCCAGTCCGGCAACGCCGCCGTGCGCGGGCGGGTCACCGCCGTGCGGACGTGGTCGACGGCGACCCGGCGGGCGATGCTGAACACCCAGGTGCGGGCCGAGGACCGGCCGGCGAAGCCGGGCAGGCTGCGCAGCGCCCGCAGGAACGTCTCCTGAGTCAGGTCGTCGGCCTCCCCGGGCCCGGCGAGGTGGGCCAGGAACCGCCACACCTGGCCCTGTAGGGCCCGCACGAACGCGGCAGCCGCCGGCTGGTCACCCGCGCCGGCCAGCCGCGCCCAGCGGGTCACCTGCTCGTCGTCGGCCCCCGCGCCGGCTGCCCACCCGGGGCCGCTCACGGGCGGCCGTCCGCGCCGGTGCCGATCGTCGGCCGCGACGGGCGGTGCCGTCGGGCGCTCACCTGGACCGGTACGGTCCACGACGCTGCTCGGTTCACGTGGTCTGTCTCCCGACCCAGCTCCGGCGGTTGGCTCCCTTCGCCGGGGCGAAGGGCCGATCTCGATACGCCGCCCGGAAGCGCCGCACCCCGGTTTGTCGGCCCCCACCCCCAAAAAGTTCCCACCAACCCCCACCCGTCCCCCCGCCCCCCGCCCGCCCCCCCTGCCCCGCCTGCCCGCCCTCCCCGGTGATCAAGAGAAAAGCGTCAGGGTCGACCGTGACGATGACGCAAACCTCTTGATCACCGGGGAGAGCGGGCCGCCCCCGTCGGGGGCGGCCCGCTCCTCGTGTTTTGACCATCGGGGGGATTCGTGGTGGTCGAGGTCTAGCGGAATGGGGAGGACCCTGTCCATGATCTGAGTTCTCACACAAAGATCATCAATGGGCAGGGTCCTCGATGAGGAGCGTAACGGCTACTGGTGTTGGTGACGGCGAGCTGGGCCGGATCTTGTTGGATGCGTGGCGGCGGGAGTTGTACGAGGGCGTCCTGGCGTCCCGGTCACGGACGTTGTTCACGCTGGTCGATGAGTTGGCCGCTGGGCAGGGCCGGTGTGGCTGTCCGGCGCATCTGTCGCTGGGCATGGTCACCGGGCACGCCGCGGCCTATCGGGCGTTGCGCGACGGCGAGGTGGACACCGGCCGGGCGTTGCGGGCGGCGTGCCGGATCGCTGCTCGGTCCGGCCTGCCCCGGGTGTATGCCGTCGACACCACCGCCTGGCCACGGCCGAACGCAGCCACCAGCCCGGACCGGCAGCCGCAGTACACCCCGGGCGGCCCGCGTGGCGCGGCGCTGATCAGGACCGGGTGGCGGTATCAGCACGTCGTCCGGTTGACGCTGACCCCGGACTCGTGGGTCGTGCCGGTCCTGACCGACCGGATCGCCTCCGACGACGACCTGGTGGAGGTCACCGTGGACCACATCGCCCGGGTCTGCGCCCAGGACGGCGCCCGCCCGGCCGATCCGTCGCTGTTCCTGCTGGATTCCGGCTACCCCGCAGCCCGGATCACCCACCTGCTACGCGAGCGCGGGATTCCCGCGGACGTCCTGGTCAGGCTAGCGACCTCGCAGACCATGTGGACCCGACCCGAACGCCGGGCCGCTCACCCCCTCGGAGGCCGCCCCCGACGACACGGGTTCCGCCTGGCCCTACGCGAACCCGACCTCACCCCGGACGCCGCTGTCAGCGGCCCGATCGACATCTACGGCACCGTCACCGTCCGGGCCTGGCACCGGGTCCACCCGAAACTCACCCGCGCCAGCCGCGGATTCACCAACCAGGCCACCCTCCCGATCGTCGAGGGCACCGTGCTCCTCGCCCGCGTCCAGCACCTACGCCCCAGCCGCCGCGCCGGTGACCTCGCACTCTGGTACTCCGGCACCCGCCGCGACCTACTCACCCTGGTCATGACCTACCTGGCCCGCTACGACATCGAGCACTACTTCCGCTACCTGAAGACCACCGCCCAGGCCCCGGACTTCCACCCCCGCCAGCCCGGCACCCTGACCACCTGGCTCCGCCTGCACGCCTACGCCTACCTGCACCTGTTCTGCACCCGCAACCACATCACCCACCACCGGCTGCCCTGGGAACCCACCACCACCACAACCCCGACCCCCGGACAGACACGCCGGCAGGTTTCGCCCGCTCTGCGCAACGCCTGGCAACCACCAGGCCACCCGAAACCCGGACACCCCGGACCCGGACGCCCTACCGGAAGACGCCGCAAACGCCGCACTCGCTATCCGGTCATCCGCCGCAACGCCGTCCACAAGGGCAAATGACAGCCCTCAACCACACCACCACAAAAACACCCACACCACACCGCCAGACCACCCTGCCCACAGAACGGTCAAAACACGAGACGTGGCGTCCGCCGAAGAAACGGCGGACGCCACGTGCGGCTTGCGGGAGGGGTCAGCGGCGGGAATCCCCGCTGCTGATCTCCTTGCGCTCCGGCCGGGGCTCGACCGGCGGGTGTCCCGGCGAGACCGGCGCCTCGGCCGGCTTCTCGATCGGGTAGAAGAAGCCCCGGATGGCGGGCCCGAGGGCGCCGAGCCGGTTCATCTTCTTGGGCACCACCCAGCCGGCGTACTCCAGCTCGCCGTGGCCGTCGTGGCCACCGGCGACCAGCGGCTGGTGGACCTCCTCGAACCGGCCGTCCGGCAGCCGTCGGATGATCCCGGTCTCCACGCCGTGGGCCAGCACCTCCCGGTCGTGCTGCTGGAGGCCGAGGCAGATCCGGTACGTCACGTAGTACGCCAGCGGCGGGATCACCAGCAGGCCGATCCGGCCCGCCCAGGTCATCGCGTTGAGGCTGATGTGGAACTTGTCCGCGATCACGTCGTTGCCGCCGGAGAGGGTCAGCACGATGTAGAACGCCACCGCCATCGCGCCGATCGCGGTCCGCTCCGGCACGTCGCGGGGGCGCTGGAGCAGGTTGTGGCTGCGGTAGTCCTTGAGCCGGCGGGCCTCCACGAACGGGTAGAGCGTGGAGAGGCCGACCAGGATGCCCGGCAGCACGACGGTGGGCCAGAACAGCGGCGGGATGACGTACCCGTCGCCGATCGGGATGTTGATCTCCCACGCGGGCATGAGGCGGGTCGAGCCGTCGAGGAACATGACGTACCAGTCGGGCTGGCTGGCGGCCGAGACCACCCACGCCTCGTACGGGCCGAAGTACCAGATGGGGTTGATCTGGAACAGGCCGCCCATCAGCGCGATCACGCCGAAGACGACCATGAAGAAGCCGCCCTGCTTGAGCGCGTAGCGCGGGAACATCCGCTCGCCGACCACGTTGTCGTTGGTCCGGCCGGGGCCGGGCCACTGGGTGTGCTTCTGCTTGAAGACCAGGCCGAGGTGGGCGCTGATCAGCGCCACCAGCAGGCCCGGGATGAGCAGCACGTGGGCGATGAAGAACCGGCTGATGATGATGTCGCCGGGGAACTCCCCGCCGAAGATCGACGAGGTGACCCAGGAGCCGATCACCGGGATCGACAGCATGATGCCGGAGGCGATCCGCAGGCCGGTGCCGGAGAGGCCGTCGTCCGGCAGCGAGTATCCGGTGAAGCCGGCCAGGAAGCCCACCCAGAACAGCAGCGAGCCGATGATCCAGTTGGTCTCGCGCGGCTTGCGGAACGCGCCGGTGAAGAAGACCCGCAGCATGTGCACGACGATCGCGGCCATGAACAGCAGCGCCGACCAGTGGTGCATCTGCCGCATGATCAGGCCGCCGCGGACGTCGAACGAGATGTCCAGGCTGGAGGCGTACGCGGCCGACATCGGCGTGCCCCGCAGCGGGGCGTAGCTGCCGTTGTAGACCACCTCGGTCATCGCCGGCTCGTAGAAGAAGGTCAGGAAGACGCCGGTCAGCAGCAGCACGACGAACGAGAACAGCGCGATCTCGCCGAGCAGGAACGACCAGTGGTCGGGGAAGACCTTGTTCAGCAGCTTGCGCAGCGGCGTGGAGACCCCGAAGCGCTCGTCCACCCCCACCGCGGCCTTGCCCGGAACGGACGCCATGTCCAACTTACGACGCTTCACGGCCGCTCCCAGAAGTCAGGCCCGACGGTCTCGGTGTAATCCGACCGCGCCACGAAGAAGCCCTCGTCGTCCACCTCGATCGGCAGCTGCGGCAGCCGCCGGCTCGCGGGGCCGAAGACCGGCCGGGCGTTGTCGGTGATCAGGAACTGCGACTGGTGGCACGGGCAGAGCAGCCGGTTGGTCTGCTGCTCGTACAGGCTCGCCGGGCAGCCCGCGTGCGTGCAGATCTTGGAGAACGCCGCGTAGTTGCCCCACATGTAGTTCCCGTGGCCGACCCGCTGGTTGGCCTCGCGGGAGACCTGGGCGTCGGACTCGCGCAGGTGGATCAGCAGCGTCGGGGAGTCGGCGTGCTTGTTGCTCACCCCGTGCTCGATGCCGGGGAAGACGGTGAGCTGGCCGCCGGCGCTGATGTCCGCCGGGCGGATCGGCCGGCCGTCCTCGCGGACCAGCCGGATCTTGCGGCCGTCGGCCGGCGCGAAGCCGGTGGTGAACATCTGGTTGTTCTTGTGCGGGTTGGAGATCAGGCCGCCGACCAGCGGGGCCGCCGCGACCGCGCCGACGGGCGCGAGGCCGGCGAGCAGCGAGATGCCCAGCAGCGGGCGACGCTTCACGCCCATCTCGTCGGCGAGGTAGAGCATCGTCTCACCGGTGATCTTGCGGCTCTCCGCCGCGTTCGGGTCGTTCTCGTGCCGGTCCTGGATCGAGACCTCCTTGGGCAGCAGCTTCTTGCCCCAGGTCAGGATGCCGAAGCCGATGCCCAGCAGGGCCACGCCGAGGGTGAGGCCGAGCAACGGGGTGTAGTACTTGTCCCCGCCGGTGCCCGGCTCGTACTCCCACGGCCACCAGATGTAGACGACCAGGAAGGCGGTGGCGGCCAGGCCGGTCAGCAGGAACATCGAGGCGACCGTGCGGGTCAGCCGGCGCTCGGCCTTGCTGCCCGGGACGACCTGCTCCTCGTAGTGGACGATCTCGATGTCGTCCCGGCGCGCGCCCTCCCGGACGATGTCGAACCGGCTCAGCCGCGGGTCGTGGACGTCGAGCGGCTCCGGGCCCTGGTGGGCCTGGTGCTCGGTCTTGGTGCTCATGCCGTCACCTCGCTACGGGCGGTGCCGGACCGCGGCACCGCAGCGCTGAATCGAATGATCCGCTCGGTCACGACTTGCCCGCGATCCACAGGCTGGCGAAGACGAGCGCGACGATGCCGATCAGGAAGATCGCCAGTCCCTCGGTGGACGGCCCGTACCGGCCGAGGTTGAAGCCACCCTGGTCCTGGTCGTGCTTCAGGGTGTCCTGGATGTAGGCGATGATGTCCGCCTTCTGCTCCGGGGTGATCTGGTTGTCCCCGAACACCGGCATGTTCTGCGGGCCGCTGAGCATCGCGGCGTAGATCTGCCGGTCGCTGGCCGGGCGCAGGCTCGGCGCGTACTTGCCGGAGGACAGCGCGCCGCCGCCACCGCCGAAGGCGTGGCACTGCGAGCAGTTGATCCGGAACAGCTCGCCGCCGGTGGCCAGGTTGGCGCCCTCACGCAGGTCGCCCTCGGGGACCTGCGGACCCCCGCCGAGCTCCTGGACGTACTGGCCGAGCTGGCGGACCTGCTCGTCGGTGAAGACCGGCGGCTTGCGCATCGCCTGCGCCTCCTGCCGGGCCATCGGCATCCGGCCGGAGCTGACCTGGAACTCGACGGAGGCCGAGCCGACCCCGATCAGGCTCGGGCCACGACCCTCGACACCCTGCGCGTTACGGCCGTGGCAGGTCACGCAGCTCACGTCGAACAGCGCCTTGCCCTCGGCGGCGGCGCCGGTGAGCGGCGGGTTTTCCTGCGCCTGCACGCCGGGGGCGAAGACGGTGTAGGCGCCGCCGGCCAGCGTGAGCGCGGCGATCAGGCGGACCGCGGCGCCCAGCCGGCGGCGGCCCCTGCTGCGCGCTGCGGACCGCTCGCCGCGCAACCGCGCGAGCAGACCGCGTCGGCGGTCGTTGTCAGAAGTCATGACCTGTGTCCTTAACCGGTGGGACCTTGTCTCAGAGGACGGGGCAGCGGCGCGGTTCGTGACGCGCCAAGATCACTGAAGCCAGTAGATCATGGCGTAGAGGCCGATCCACACGACGTCGACGAAGTGCCAGTAGTACGACACGACGATCGCCGACGTGGCCTGCGCCGGGGTGAACCGGCCCATGGTCGTGCGGACCATGAAGATGATGAAGGCGACCAGACCGCCGGTCACGTGCAGGCCGTGGAAGCCGGTGGTCAGATAGAACATCGACCCGTACCCGTCCGCGTTGATCTTCACGCCCTCGTGCACCAGGGTCACGTACTCGTTGAGCTGACCGAGCACGAAGATCAGACCCATCACGAAGGTGATCGTGAACCAGCGCCGCAGGGCGTGGACGTCACCCTTCTCGGCGGCGAACACCCCGAGCTGGCAGGTCACCGAGGACAACACCAGGATCACCGTGAAGGTGGTCGCGTACGGGATGTTGAGGTGCTCGGTGTGCTTCGCCCACTGCTCCGGCGCCGCCGCGCGGATGGAGAAGTACATCGCGAACAGCGCCGCGAAGAACATGAGTTCGCTGGAGAGCCACACGATCGTCCCGACGCTGACCATGTTGGGCCGCGTCAGGGAGTGGATCCGGCTCTTGTCAATGGCTGGGGCCGCAGTCACGCGGTCATTATTGCCCCTGACCACGGCCGGCGATCAGCGGGGGGTTGAACCGGTGGCGTCGGTGGCCCGATCGTGGCGGTCCGGTTCGCCTGGCCTAGCCTGAAACGCGTGCAGCACGTCGATCAGATCCTCGCCGCCACCTCGGCGGTCGCCGCGCCCGGGGCGCTCGCGGCCGGCGGGGACCCGCTGCCGCCGCCGTTCACCGTGGCCCGCGTGTTCACCGAGACCCGGCTGGACAGCTGGCTGGCCCTCGGGCTGGTGCTCGCCGCCGGCCTCTACCTCTACGGGGTGTACCGGCTGCGGCTGCGCGGGGACCGCTGGCCGGTCGCCCGCACCGTGTTCTTCCTCGGCCCCGGCCTCGGCGGCATCGCGGCGGTCACCGTCAGCGGCCTGCACGCCTACGACACCGCGCTGCTGTCGGTGCACATGGTGCAGCACATGGTGCTGTCGATGGTCTCCCCCATCTTCCTGGCCCTCGGCGCGCCGGTCACCCTGGCGCTGCGCACCCTGCCGGTCGGGCCGCGCAAGCGGCTGCTGGCGATCGTGCACAGCCGCGTCGCCCGGGTCTACACCTTCCCGCTGGTGGCGTTCGCCATCTTCGTGGTGAACCCGTTCGCGCTCTACTTCAGCGACCTCTACCGCTACACCCTCGAACACGCCTGGGCGCACGAGCTGACGCACGCGCACTTCATCATGACCGGCTGCGTGTTCTTCTGGCCGCTGCTCGGGCTCGACCCGCTGCCGGGGCGCTGGCCGTACCCGGCCCGGGCGCTGCTGATGGTGCTGTCGGTGCCGTTCCACACCGTGCTCGGGCTCACGATCATGCAGAGCACCACGCTGTTCGGCGGCGACTGGTACCCCTCGCTCGGCCTCACCTGGTCCGACCCCGCCAACGACCAGGTGGTCGCCGGGGGCATCCTGTGGGCCGGCGGCGAGTTCGTCAGCGTGACGATGCTCGCGGTCCTGGTGGTGCAGTGGGTGCGCCAGTCGGAGCGGGAGGCCCGCCGGCTCGACCGCGAGCTGGACCGCCAGGAGGCCCGCGAGCGCGCCGACCAGGCCGCGGCGTCCCCGGCCTGACCAGCGGATTCCGGTACGGCCACCGGCCCGCCCGGGCGGCAGACCGGCCGACCGGCGGCGGCGGGTACGATGCTCGGCAGCTACGAGGTGGGAGTCAGCCAGCGATGAGCGATCGTCTTTGCACCGTCCTGCTCTACAGCGACGACCCGCAGGTCCGCGACCGGATGCGGCTGGCCGTCGGCACCCGCCCGGCCCCCGGGCTGCGCGTCGAGTTCGTCGACGCCTCCGACTACGCCGGGTGCGTGCGGCTGGTCGACGAGTACGAGATCCACCTGATGCTGCTCGACGGCGAGGCGAGCCCCGGCGGTGGCCTCGGCATCGCCCGGCAGATCAAGGACGACCGGGACGACGCTCCCCCGACCTGCCTGGTGATCGCCCGCGCCGCCGACCGCTGGCTGGCCGCGTACGCCGAGGTCGACGCCACCCTCGTGCACCCGCTCGACCCGGTGACCACCGGCGCCACCGTGGCTGAGCTGCTGCGCAGCCACGCTCCCGCCTGAGTCGCCTCCGCCTGGAGCTGCCTCCGGCTGAGCCACCCCGGCCCGCGCGCCACCGGCGTCGCCCGGCCCGGTCGCGCCGGCCCGCACGGCGGGCGGCACCCGCCCCTCCGCACCCCCACGCCCGCTACCCCCACGCCCGCTCGGGAGGCCCGCCATGGGCGAACGGAACTGGCCGCACCTGCTCGGCGCGCTGCTGCGCGGGGAGGAGCTGTCGACCGCGGACACCGCCTGGGCGATGGGCGAGATCATGTCCGGCTCGGCGGCCCCGGCCCAGATCGCCGGCTTCGCCGTCGCGCTGCGGGCCAAGGGCGAGACCCCGGCCGAGGTCGCCGGGCTGGTCGAGGCGATGCTCGGCGAGGCGGTCCCGGTCGAGCTGCCGGAGGAGCTGCGGTCGTCCGCGCTCGACGTGGTCGGCACCGGCGGTGACCTCGCCCACACCGTGAACATCTCCACCATGGCCGCCCTCGTGGTGGCCGGCGCGGGCGTGCGCGTGGTCAAGCACGGCAACCGGGCCGCCTCGTCGTCCTGCGGCACCGCCGACCTGCTGGAGTTCCTGGGCGTGCCGCTGGACCTGACCCCGGAGGGGGTGGCCCGCTGCGTGACGGAGGCCGGCATCGGCTTCTGCTTCGCCGGCCGGTTCCACCCGGGCATGCGGCACGCCGGCCCCGTCCGGCGCGAGCTGGGCGTCCCGACGTTCTTCAACTTCCTCGGCCCGCTGACCAACCCGGCCCGGCCCCGGGCCGGCGCGGTCGGCTGCTTCGACCCGCGGATGGCCCCGGTGATGGCCGCCGTCTTCGCCGCCCGGGGCGACTCGGTGCTGGTGCTGCGCGGCGAGGACGGCCTCGACGAGTTCACCACGGCCGCGCCCACCCGGGTCTGGGCGGCCCAGGGGGGCGTCGTGCGGGAGGCGCTGCTGGACGCGGCGGACCTCGGGGTGCCCCGGGCCACCCTCGCCGACCTGCGGGGCGGTGACGCGGCGTACAACGCCGGGGTGGCCCGTCGGCTGCTGGCGGGCGAGGCGGGCCCGGTCCGCGACGCGGTGCTGGTCAACGCCGCCGCCGCGCTGGCCACCCAGGGGCCGCTGGGCGGCGACCTGACCGAGGCGCTGCGCGCCGGGATGGGCCGCGCCGCCGAGGCGATCGACTCCGGGGCCGCCGCGGCGGTGCTGGACCGCTGGGTCGAGGTGGCCCGCTCCGCCTGAGCGGCCGTTCCGCCCGATCCGCCGGCCGCGCGCGGGTTGTCGACGCGAACCCGCCACGCGGGCCGTCGACCCGAACCCGTCACCCGGCGCGTCGCCACCCGGCGCGTCGGCGCGCACCCGCCCCCGGCCCACCGGCGCGAACTCGCCGTCCGGCCCGCCCTGGCGGGAGTTGTCGGTCTCCCGTGGGAAACTACAGCCGAGTGATTCTCGGACTCTGCCCAGGCCAAGAGAGGGGACGCCCGTGTCGGAACGCGAGCTCCACTGCGACACCTGCGAGGGCATGCGGCCGTTCGAGACCCCGCCGTGCGCCGACGGCCACGGCGCCGACTGCCCGGAGCTGGTCTGCACCGGCTGCGGCGCGGCACTGCTGATCGCCACGTTCACGTTCCCGGCGACCCGGCTCGCCGCCGACGCCATCGGCGCCGCCCACGCGCCCCGCCGCCGCGCGGCCTGACCCGGCCCGCCCGCCCCGACGTGAGCGCCGCCATGTCGGCGACATGGCGGTAACCGGGCCCCGCCGATACCGCCATGTCGCCGACATGGAGTCGATCATTGCGCCGGGCCCCCCGACGCCGGTCTCCGACGCCGGGTCCCCTGCGCCGGGTCCTCGACGCGGAGAAGCCCGCGCCCCCTCACCGGGGGCGCGGGCTTCTGTCGTAAGCCGGCGGGTGGCTCAGTGCTCGGCGGTGCGCCGGGTGCCGCTGTAGTACTCGAAGAGCAGGCCGCAGGCGGCGAAGACGACCGCCACCAGCCCCAGGCCCAGCAGCCAGAACTGCCAGAAGACCAGGCCCAGGCCGGCGATCGCGGCGGCCAGCGCCAGCCCGAACGGCCAGTAGCTGCCCGGGCTGAAGAAGCCGATCTCGCCCGCGCCGTCGGCGATCTCGCCGTCCGGCCGGTCCTCCGGCCGCAGGTCGATGCGGCGGGAGACGAACCAGAAGAAGCCGCCGCACATCGAGCAGAGCAGGAACGACAGCAGCAGCGCCACCGTGCCGACCCACTCCACCTGGCCGCCGGAGTCGCCGTACGTCCAGGCCCCGTAGAGGACCGTCGCGCCGAAGAGGAACCCGGCGATGATCAGGAAGATACGCCACTCGGTCTTCATGCCCGCTCCCTCAGCTTCCCGTGCCGGCCGCGACGTCGTCGGGGTTGAAGTTGGCCGTGTTGCGCCGCGTGTCGAACGGCTTGGTCGTGGTGGCGTACGGGTTCTCGCCGATGGCGGTGAGCGCGTCCTGCGTCGACTTGCCGTCGCGCTTGGCGGCCAGGAACTGGTCGTACTGCTGCGGGGAGACCACGCGCAGCTCGAAGTTCATGAAGGCGTGGTAGCTGCCGCACAGCTCGGCGCAACGGCCGACGTACGCGCCCTCGGCGTCGAGGCTGGACACCTCGAAGACGTTGCGGACGTTGCCGGGCATGACGTCCCGCTTGAACAGCAGCTCCGGCACCCAGAAGGAGTGGACGACGTCCTTGCTGGTCTCCTCGAACCGGATGGACCGGCCGGTCGGCAGGACCAGGATCGGGATGACCTCGCTGGTGCCGAGCACCGACGCCACCGTGTTGGCGTCCCTGCCCTGGCCGTCGCGGTAGTTGAACTGCCAGTTCCACTTGAAGGCGACGACCTCGACGGTGACGTCCGGGTTCTTCGTCGTGCGCACCACGTCGGTCTGCACGACCGCCGTGTAGTAGAAGAGGACCGACACGACCAGGATCGGGGCGATCGTGTAGAGGAACTCCATCGGCAGGTTGTAACGGGTCTGCACCGGCAGCTCGTTGCCCCGCTTGCGGTAGCGCACCACGCACCAGAAGATCAGGCCCCAGACGAACACGCCGACCGCGAGCGCCGCGATGCAGGACGCGATCCACAGGTCGTACATGCGGTGCGACTCGGGCGTGATGCCGCCCTGCGGCCAGCCAAAGCCGGCGAACGTCTTGCCGACGTCGCAGCCCGTGAGCGAGACCAGCAGCGCCGCGCCGCCGAGGCCGAGCCCGGCGAGCCGACCAGCACCACGCCGCCGGCGTCCACCGGCTCCCGGAGAAGCGCTGTGCCGTACGGCCGGGGGCCGTACCTCCGAACTCCTTGCGACCACCTGGTCCTGCCTCCCTAGCGCGCCGTGGCGGTTGGTTGTCCCCGTACCAGCGGCAAAGGCGTCACCGACGGTCGCAGATTACTCGACCATGACGGGCAGAGCCGTGTTGGGGTGGCCGTGCGCCCCCTTCGGGGGGATCGCCGGCGGGCCGGCGCGATAGCGTCGGGGCCGTGAGCGCATCCCCGGTCTACCTGGACGCGGCGACCGCCGCCCCGCCGCACCCGGTCGCCCGGCAGGCGCTGCTGGCCGCCCTCGACGACGGCTGGGCCGACCCGGCCCGCCTCTACGGCCAGGCCCGCCGGGCCCGCCAGCTCCTCGATGCCGCCCGGGAGGCCGCCGCGGCCACGCTCGGTGTCCGCGCCGACGAGCTGTCCTTCACCCCCAGCGGTACGGCGGCGGCGCACTCGGCGGTGCTCGGTGGCCTGGCCGGGCGGCGGCGGGTGGGCGCGACGCTGGTGCACTCCGCGATCGAACACTCGGCCGTGCTGCACGCCGCGCAGCGGCACACGGCCGACGGCGGCAGCGCCGTGTCGGTGCCGGTGGACCGGCTCGGCCGGCTCGACCTCGACGCCTTCGCCGACGCGGTCCGCGCGCCGGGGGTGGCCCTGGCGGCGCTGATCGGGGCCAGCCACGAGGTGGGCACGGTGCAGCCGGTCGCCGGGGCCGCCGCCGCGTGCGCCGCCGCCGGGGTGCCGCTGTACGTCGACGCGGCGCAGCTCGTGGGCCGGGCGTCGGTGCCGGCGGGCTGGTCGGTGCTGACCGCCAGCGCGCACAAGTGGGGCGGGCCGCCCGGCGTCGGGCTGCTGGTGGTGCGCAAGGGCACCCGCTGGGAGTCGCCGTGGCCGGCGGACGAGCGGGAGTCGGGGCGTACCCCCGGGGTGGTGAACCTGCCGGCGGTCGTGGCGGCGGCGGCGAGCCTGCGCGCGGCGGCGGCCGACGCGGCGGCCGAGGCGGCCCGGCTGACGCCGCTGGTGGACCGGATCCGGGCCCGGGTGGCGGCGGAGGTGCCCGACGTCGAGGTGGTCGGCGACCCGGTGGACCGGTTGCCGCACCTGGTCACGTTCTCCTGCCTGTACGTCGACGGGGAGGCGCTGCTGCACGCGCTGGACCGGCGGGGCTTCGCGGTCTCCTCCGGCTCGTCGTGCACGTCGTCGACGCTGCGCCCGTCGCACGTGCTGGAGGCGATGGGGGTGCTGTCGCACGGCAACGTGCGGGTCTCGCTGCACCGGGAGACGACGGACGCCGACGTGGAGCGGTTCCTCGCCGAGCTGCCCGGAATCGTCGCGGAGCTGCGCGCCGAGGCGGGCGTGGTGGGGTTGTGAGCGGGCCGAACCGGGAGGCCGGGCCGGCGGAGGAGGCCGCCGCCACTCCGGCACAGGAGGCCGCCGCCACTCCGGCACAGGAGGCCGCCGCCGCTCCGGCGGAGGGAGGCGCTGCCGCTCCGGCGGAGGTGCTGGACTGCCGGGGGCAGCGCTGCCCGCTACCGGTGATCAAGCTGGCCCGGCGGCTGCCGGAGCTGCCGGTCGGCGCGGTGCTGCGGGTGCTGGCCGACGATCCGGCGGCGGCCGTGGACATCCCGGCGTGGTGCCGGATGCGCGGCCAGGAGTTCGTCGCCGCCCACGCCGAGGGGCCGGGCTACGACGTGCGCCGCGTCGGTTGACCGGGCCGCTCCTCGCGGCTCAGTGCGTCGCGTCGGTTGACCGGGCCGCTCCTCGCGGCTCAGTGCGTCGCGTCGGTTGACCCGGCCCCCTCGCCGCTCAGGGGCTCGTGGCGCTCGGCAGGGCGTCGATCCAGATCAGCCGCAGCCGGCGGCCGGTGCGGGCGAAGAGCCGCAGCGCGCTCTCGGCGCTGGTGAAGTGCCCGGTCGACGTCTGGTCGTCGCAGCGCAGCAGGGCACTCTCGGCGAACGCCATGCCCCAGGCGACGACTTCGCCGTCGACCCGGTCGCCGTGCTCCTCGCAGATGGCGAACCGGCGGGGCGCGAACTCGTGCACCAGTTCGACCAGCATCCGGTGGAACTCCTCGGGCGTGCCGAGCGGTTCGAGCGTCGGTCCAGGCATGGCCACCTCCACAAGTCGGTTGCTATACGTATAGCGCCGATCATTGCCTAAGGGAAGTAGGAACGGCATGATGTTCTCGTCGGTACACAAAACTGGAGGCGATGCATGGGTACGCGAACGGATCCGTCCGCGCTGCGCTGGCTGATCGGGGCCGAGCTGAACCGTTACCGGCGCGAGGCGCCGATGACGCTCACCGAGCTGGCGGCCAGCACCGGGATCGGCAAGCCGAAGCTCGGCCACATGGAGACCGGCCGCTACCAGCAGTTTCCCGAGGACATCGCGACCGTGCTGCGGGCCTGCGGCGCGGACGAGGCAGCCATCGAACGGCTCACCTCGCTCGCCAACCGCTCCGACGCCAAGACCTGGTGGGCGCCCTGGGCCGCCGTGATGCCCGACTGGTTCAAGACGTACGTCGGCCTGGAAGGGCTGGCCGACGGCGCGTTCGTGTTCGAGTCCATGGTCATCCCCGGCCTGCTCCAGACCGAGGAGTACGCGCAGGCGCTGACCCTGGGCACCGGCTTCGTCCGGCCCGACCACGCCGAGCGGTTCGTGTCCTTCCGGCAGGCCCGCGCCCGGCGGCTCACCGACGACGAGCCGCTCACCCTGCACGCGGTGGTCGGCGAGGCGGCGCTGCGGCTGCGGGTCAACGGCGACGCCACCCGACGGGCCCAGCTCGCCCACCTGGCCGCGATGTCCGAGCTGCCGAACGTGACCGTGCAGGTGCTCCGGCCCGAGGACGGGCCGCACGCGGCGACGCCGCTGGGCAAGTTCGTCCTGCTGGACTTCGCCAACGTGCGGCCGATCGCCTACACGGAGGTGCTGGACGGGGCGATGTACGTGCAGGATCCGGACGGCGTGCGGACCTATAGCATGGTGGCAGACAACCTGCGCCAGGTCGCCCTCTCGCCCGCCGAGTCGCGCGCGTTGATCAGGGAGCTGGCCGGCGCGGCCTGACCCCCGGAGGCCACGATGTCCACCCCTGACCTCGCCACCGTCGACCTCGCCGCCGCCCGCTGGTTCACCAGCAGCCGCAGCGCCAACAACGGCGACTGCGTGGAGTGCGCCGTGCTGCCCGACGTGGTGGCCGTGCGGGACAGCAAGGACCGCTCCGGCCCGACGCTCGCCTTCGCGCCCCACCAGTGGACGTCGTTCGTCACGGCAACCACCACCAAGACCCTGACCCCACCGCAGTAACCCCCCACCCCCACCCCCCCCGCTGCCCCTCCCCCTCCCTCACCCCCGGTCCCTCCCCGGTGATCAAGAGGTTTGCGTCAGCGGAGTGATCGACTTTGACGCAAACCTCTTGATCACCGCGTGGAGGGCGGGGCGGCGGGGGGCAGGGGGGCGGGGGGGCGGGGGGGGCGGTGGGGGTGGGCAGCCTGGGGGGTTAGGGGAGGAGGTGGGGGTGGATGTCGTCGGCTGCCTGGTCGCCGTAGGACTCCGCCAGGCGCTTGACGAAGACGTCGGGGCGCACCTGGTATTCCTGGGTGCCGACCGTCTCCAGCACCAGCGTGGCCAGCAGGGAGCCGACCTGGGCGGCGCGCTCCAGGCCCAGCCCCCAGGAGAGGGCGGCAAAGAAGCCGGCCCGGAAGCCGTCGCCGACGCCCGTCGGGTCGACGGCCTGCGCCTCGCGCGCGATCGGCACGTGGATGGTGTCGAAGTCCCGGCCCGCGATCTCCACGCCGTTGCTGCCCAGCGTGGTCACCCGGATCTTCACCCGGTCCAGCAGCTGCGCGTCGCTCAGGCCGGCCTTGCTCTGGAGCAGCGACTTCTCGTACTCGTTGGTCATGAGGTAGTCGGCGCCGTCGATGAGCCCCACCACGTCCGCGCCGTCCATGCGGGCGAGCTGCTGCGACGGGTCGGCGACGAAGGCGTACCCCCGGTCGCGGCACTCGGCGGAGTGCCGCAGCATCGCGTCGGGGTCGTTGGCGCCGACCAGGACGAGGTCGAGCCCGCCGAGCCGCTGCGCGACCGGGGCCAGCTCGATGTTGCGCGCCTCGCTCATCGCCCCGGCATAGAAGGAGGCGATCTGGCACATGTCGGTGTCGGTGGTGCAGACGAAGCGGGCCGTGTGCGCCACCTCGCTGACGTGCACGGACTCGCAGTCGACGCCGTGGCGCTCCAGCCAGGAGCGGTAGTCGGCGAAGTCCGCGCCGACCGCGCCGAGCAGGATCGGGCGCAGGCCAAGCTGACCCATGCCGAAGGCGATGTTGGCGGCCACCCCGCCGCGACGCAGCACCAGGTCGTCCACCAGGAAGGACAGCGAGACCTTGTCGAGCTGGTCGGCGATGAGCTGGTCGGCGAACCGGCCGGGGAAGCTCATCAGGTGGTCGGTCGCGATCGAGCCGGTCACGGCGATCTTCATGTCAACCCTCGCGGTCGGGAGCACGGCGCGGGTCAGCCTACCGGTCCGGTCGGTGCCGTGGTCGGGGGTCGGACGAGGACCGGTCACCTCCCGCTCACCCCACCGTCACCCTGCGCGGGCCCGGGACGGATCCGCGCCGGTCACGCCCGTGGACGGGGGCCACGGACGGTAGGGCCGCGCGGGAAAACGGACGGCGGGGCCGCCCCCACCCCGGGGGCGGCCCCGCCGTGTCGGCCGAGCGGGACCCAGCCGGAGTCGGCCAGGCCGACCGGCTGAGGTCAGGCGGGACTCAGCTGAACGAGTCGCCGCACGCGCAGGAGTTGCCCGCGTTCGGGTTGTCGATCGTGAAGCCCTGGGCGTCGATGCGGTCGGCGAAGTCGATCGTGGCGCCGGCCAGGTAGGGGGCGCTCATCCGGTCGACGACGACCTCGACGCCGTCGTAGTCGGTGACGACGTCACCGTCGAGCGAACGCTCGTCGAAGAAGAGCTGGTATCGCAGGCCGGAGCAGCCGCCCGGCTGCACCGCCACCCGGAGCCGCAGGTCGTCGCGGCCCTCCTGCTCGATCAGGGCCTTGACCTTCTGCGCCGCGACGTCGGTGAGGACGACGGAAGTAGGGGCCTTGGCCTCGGTCGACTCGGTCTGCGCTGGCGTGGTCACGTGGAAATCTCCCTGCGCGGTCTGGGTCTGGACGCACTGGCCAACGTCGTCCGTCGCCCAGTGATTCCCGATGTGGTCGCAGCTCCGATGGTACGCCGCCCCGGCCGGGACCACCCGGTCGACGTGACCGGGGCCGCTCAGCGGCTCCACTGGCGGGCCAGCCGCGCGCCGAGCTGGCGCAGCCCCTCCGCCGGGCGGCTCAGCGCCGCGTCGAGCCCGCCGCGCTCCTCGCCGCCGAAGTGCTCCACCAGGCTGTACGCGTCGGTGACGCCCGCCGAGGCCGCCTCGCGCCGCCCGGTGCTCACCTGCCCCGCCAGCACCACGCAGGGCACGCCCCGGTCCCGGGCCGCCCCGGCCACCCCGGCCACGACCTTGCCGCGCAGCGACTGGTGGTCGAAGGAGCCCTCCCCGGTGATCACCAGGTCGGCGGCGTCGAGCGCGGCGGGCAGGCCGATGGCCTCGGTGACCAGGCCGATGCCGGAGGCGCACCGGCCGCCGAGGGCGAGGATCGCCGCGCCGAGGCCGCCGGCCGCTCCCCCGCCGGGCAGCGCGCCGAGGCCCGGCGGGCACCCCGGCAGGTCCTTTTCGAGTACGCCGGCGAAGCGCTCCAACGCGGCGTCGAGCAGCAGCACGTCCTCGCGGGTGGCGCCCTTCTGCGGGCCGTAGACGTTGCTGGCACCGTGCAGCCCGAGCAGGGGGTTGTCGACGTCGGTGGCGGCGACGAGGGTGGCACCGCGCAGCCGGGGCGCGCCGTCGAGCCCGGCGACCGCGGCCAGCGCCGCCCCGCCGTGCGGCAGGGCCCGGCCGGCCTCGTCGAGCGGCGTGACGCCCAGCGCGGTGAGCAGCCCGGCCCCGCCGTCGTTGGTGCCGGAGCCGCCCAGCCCGATCACCACCATGCGGGCCCCGTGCTCGACGGCGGCGGTGACCAGCGCCCCCAGCCCGTACGAGGTGGTGGCCTTCGGGTCGCGCTCGGCGGCGGCGAGCAGGTGCAGGCCGCACGCCTGGGCGCTCTCCAGGTAGGCCGTGCCGTCGTCGGTGACCAGGATCTCACCGTCGGTGGGGCGGCCGAGCGGGTCGACGGTCGGCACCGGCACCCGACGCCCGCCGAGGGCCTCCGCGAGCACGGCCACGAACCCGGGGCCGCCGTCGGCGAGGGGACGGATGAGCAGGTCGTCGCCGTCGGCCACCTCCCGCCAGCCCTCGGCCACGGCGGCGGCGACCTCCTGGGCGGCCAGGGTTCCGGCGAACTTGTCGGGGCAGAGCAGCACGCGCATGCCGAGCAGTGTGGCAGGCCACAAAGTCGCGGGGCAGTGCGGCAGCACACACCGGCGCGGGCCGCCTTGTCGCCCGGCTGTGGAACCATGAGTGGCGTGACTTCGACCTGGGTGGAACCCTCCAACACCGCGACGGCCCTGCTGCTGCTCGGCCGTGGCAGCGACCCCGCCACCGAGCGTGGCGTGGAGTGTCCGGGCGACCTGCCGGCGCCCAGCGACCCCGACCTGGTGGCGCGGGCCGCGGCGGCCAAGGCGAAGCTGGGTGACAGGGTCTTCGTGCTGGGCCACCACTACCAGCGCGACGAGGTGATCCAGTTCGCCGACGTGACCGGCGACTCGTTCAAGCTGGCCCGCGAGGCGGCGGCCCGGCCCGACGCGGAATACATCGTCTTCTGCGGCGTGCACTTCATGGCCGAGAGCGCCGACATCCTCACCTCCGAGCGGCAGCGGGTGGTCCTGCCCGACCTGGCCGCCGGCTGCTCGATGGCGGACATGGCCGTGCTGACGCAGGTCGAGTCCGCCTGGGACGCCCTGACCGAGCTGGGCGTCGCGGCGCAGACCGTCCCGGTGACGTACATGAACTCGTCGGCGGACATCAAGGGCTTCGTCGGCCGCAACGGCGGCGTGGTGTGCACCTCGTCGAACGCGAAGCGGGCGCTGGACTGGGCGTTCGAGCAGGGGTCGAAGGTGCTGTTCCTGCCCGACCAGCACCTGGGCCGCAACACCGCCGTGCTGGAGCTGGGGCTGTCGCTGGACGACTGCGTGCTCTACGACCCGCACAAGCCGAACGGCGGGCTGACCCCGGAGCAGCTACGCGACGCGAAGATGATCCTGTGGCGCGGGCACTGCTCGGTGCACGGCCGGTTCACCCTCGACAGCGTGCGCGACGTGCGGGAGCGGGTGCCGGGGGTCAACGTGCTGGTGCACCCGGAGTGCCGGCACGAGGTGGTCACCGCCGCCGACTACGTGGGCTCGACGGAATACATCATCCGGGCCATCGAGGCGGCGCCGGCCGGCTCGGCGTGGGCGGTCGGCACGGAGCTGAACCTGGTGCGCCGGCTGGCGCTGGCCCACCCGGACAAGCAGATCATGTTCCTGGACAAGGCGGTCTGCTACTGCTCCACGATGAACCGGATCGACCTGCCGCACCTGGTGTGGGCGCTGGAGGAGCTGGTGGCGGGCCGGGTGGTCAACCAGATCACCGTGGACGCCGACACCGCGCACCACGCCCGGGTGGCGCTGGACCGGATGCTCGCCCTCCCCGGCGCGGACACCCCGCCCCCGGCGAGCACCTGACCACCCTGCGTGACTGTTCCGGCACCTTATGGTGCCGGAAGCGCCGATTCGTGCCCTCCGGTCCGAGGTGACCGTCTCCATATTCGTCACCGAGGGCTATGCTGCCGGGGCGACGACACACGCGCCCGTTTTCATCCGGCCGCATCGCGGGTAACCCCCATATCGCCAGCATCACCATCAACTACGGCAGCACCGACGCGCTGGAGGTTGCATTGACCGACGACGTCCTGGTCGTACACGGAGGCACTCCGCTGGAAGGGCGGATCCGCGTGCGCGGCGCGAAGAACCTGGTTTCCAAGGCGATGGTCGCCGCCCTGTTGGGCGACAGCCCCAGCCGGCTGTTCGACGTGCCGCGGATCCGCGACGTCGAGGTCGTCCGGGGGCTGCTCGGCCTGCACGGGGTCAAGGTCACCGACGGCGCCGAGGACGGTGAGCTGGTCTTCGACCCGGCCAACGTCGAGAGCGCCAGCACCGACCAGATCAACGTGCACGCCGGCTCCAGCCGCATCCCGATCCTGTTCTGCGGGCCGCTGCTGCACCGGCTCGGCCACGCGTTCATTCCCGACCTGGGCGGCTGCCACATCGGGCCGCGCCCGATCGACTTCCACCTCCAGGCGCTGCGCGAGTTCGGCGCCACGGTCGACAAGACCCCGGAGGGCCTGCACCTGTCGGCCCCGAACGGGCTGCACGGCACCAAGTTCGCGCTGCCGTACCCGAGCGTGGGCGCGACCGAGCAGGTGCTGCTCACCGCCGTGATGGCCGAGGGCGTCACCGAGCTGCGCAACGCCGCCGTCGAGCCGGAGATCATCGACCTGATCTGCATCCTGCAGAAGATGGGCGCGATCATCAAGGTGCACACCGACCGGGTGATCGAGATCCAGGGCGTGCCGAAGCTGCACGGCTACACCCACCGGCCGATCCCGGACCGGATCGAGGCGGCGAGCTGGGCGGCGGCGGCGCTGGCCACCCGCGGCCACGTCGAGGTCCTCGGCGCGCAGCAGGCCGACATGATGACGTTCCTCAACATCTTCCGCTCCGTCGGCGGCGAGTACGAGGTGACCGACGCCCGGCCGCCGAAGCTGGGCGACCCGGGCCAGGAGGGCGGCATCCGGTTCTGGCACCCGGGCGGCGAGCTGAACGCCGTGGCGCTGGAGACCGACGTGCACCCGGGCTTCATGACCGACTGGCAGCAGCCCCTCGTCGTGGCGCTGACCCAGGCCCGGGGCCTGTCGATCGTCCACGAGACGGTCTACGAGCAGCGGCTCGGCTACACCGAGGCGCTCAACACGATGGGCGCGAACATCCAGGTCTACCGCGACTGCCTCGGCGGCACCCCGTGCCGGTTCGGCCGGCGCAACTTCAAGCACTCCGCGGTGATCGCCGGCCCGAGCAAGCTGCACGCCGCCGACCTGGTCATCCCGGACCTGCGCGCCGGGTTCAGCCACCTGATCGCCGCGCTCGCCGCCGAGGGCACCTCCCGGGTGTACGGCGTCGACCTGATCAACCGCGGCTACGAGGACTTCGAGGCGAAGCTGGCCGACCTGGGCGCCCACGCCGAGCGTCCGTAACCTCACCAGCAGTAATCCTGCTCACGTCCGCCCGCGCCCGGTGCACCGCGATGTGCGCCGGGCGCGGGCGTTTGGCTACCCTTTCCGCGTGCCGTCGCTGTTTCGCCGCAAGTCCACCGACCTCGTCGAGGAGTCCGTCACCACGGTGACGACCGACGAGGAGACCGCGCGCGCCCGCCGGGGCTACACCCCGGCCAAGGGCCGCGAGACGCCGAAGCGGCCCGTGGCCGGGCGTCGGCCCGCCGGGCCGACCAAGCCGCTGAGCAAGGAGGAGGCCCGGGAGCGGCGGCGGCAGTTGCGCGCCGAGTCCGCGGCCGAGTTCCGCCGCGAGGGCGGCCCGCGCGACCGGGGCCCGGAGCGGCTGCTGGCGCGCAACGTGGTCGACTCCCGGCGCACGGTGGGCACCTGGTTCTTCGGCGGGGCGCTGATCGTGCTGCTCGGCTCCAACCAGGCGATGCCGCCGATCGTCCGGCTGCTCTCCAACATCCTGTGGGGCGCGCTCGCCCTCGGCGTGGTGATCGACTCGATCCTGATCAGCCGGAAGATCAAGAAGCTGGTGCGGACGCGCTTCCCGAAGTCCGACCAGCGCCTCGGCTCCCTCTACCTGTACGCGATCATGCGGTCGATCACCTTCCGCCGGATGCGCGCCCCGGAGCCCCGCGTCAACATCGGCGACCCGGTCTGACGGGTTCCCCCGAGCGCAGGCGCTGCGCCGGCGTGCCGGCGCTCGGCGCAGCGCTGGTTAAGAAGGGGCCCCTGCTCTACCGGAAGCGTTAACAAGGGGCCCCTCCTTACCCGCGTACAGGCGGGCGACGACGTCCTCGATGTCGGGCTCGACGATCGAGACGTCCCGCAGGGCGGCCCGCCCGGCCAGGGCGGCCACCACGTCGGCGACGCCCGCCGACTCCAGCGCGAAGACCAGCCGGTGCCCGTCGGCCTCCACTCGCACCAGCGGGGCGCCGGGCAGCTCCGGCGGCTGCGGCAGGGCGGTGTCCAGGTCGGCGACGACGAGGCGGCGGGAGCCGTACCGGTCGTGCAGGGCGGCGATCGAGCCGTCGTGCACCACCCGGCCGTGGTCGATCACCACGAGGCGCGGGCACAGCCGCTCGATGTCGGCCAGGTCGTGGGTGGTGAGCACGAGGGTGGTGTCGCCGGCGCGGCCCAGCTCGGCCAGGAAGCCCCGCACGGCCTGCCGGCTCACCACGTCCAGCCCGATGGTCGGCTCGTCGAGGAAGAGCACCTCCGGGCCGTGCAGCAGGGCGGCGGTCAGCTCGCCGCGCATCCGCTGGCCGAGGGAGAGCTGCCGCACCGGGGTGTCGGCGAAGGCGTCCAGGTCGAGCAGGTCGCGGCAGCGGCGCAGCCGGGCGGCGTGCGCGGCGGCCGGCACCCGGTAGACGTGCCGCAGCAGGTCGAACGACTCCCGCAGCGGCAGGTCCCACCAGAGCTGGGACCGCTGGCCGAAGACCACCCCGACGCGCAGCGCCAGCCGGGTGCGCTCGGGCACCGGGCGCAGCCCGCACACGCGCACCTGCCCGGAGGTGGGGGTGAGCACGCCGGTGAGCATCTTCAGGGTGGTGGACTTACCCGCCCCGTTCGGGCCGATGTAGCCGAGCAGCTCCCCGCGCTCGACGCGCAGGTCGACCCCGGCCACCGCCGCGACGGTGCGCTTCTCGCGGCGCAGCCGGCCCGCCTTGACCCGGACAGTGAACTCCTTGCGCAGGTCGCGCACGTCGATGACGCTCATGATCCCGTACTCCGGTAGTGGCGGACCCCGACGCGCCAGGCGGCGGCGGCGAGGGCGGCGGCGACCAGCGCGACCGTCGGCGAGGCCCAGCCGACCCAGGCCGGCAGGCCGAGCGGGTCGGCCCGGCCCAGCAGCGCCAGCGCCGGCTGGTAGCTGACGAAGGCGAACCCCATCCCGTACGCGAAGGCCGCGCGGAACCAGCCGTCGAAGATCGTGACGGGGTACGAGGTGAAGTCGCGCCCGCCGTAGGTGACCGAGTTGGCCAGCTCCCCCGAGTCGGTCCAGTAGAACGACACGGTGGCGGTGGCCACGAAGACCGAGCCGAAGAAGACCACCCCGGCCAGCGGGGCGGCCACCGCCAGCGCCACCCGGCCCGGGGTCCACTCGATGCCGGCGCGGGCGAGGGCGACCAGCAGCACGGCCAGGCCGAACACCGCCCGGGACGCCTTGCGCAGCGGCAGGTCCATCAGCAGCAGTTGGGGCAGCGCGCCCAGCGGGCGCAGCAGCACCGCGTCGAACAGGCCGGTGCGCACGTACGCGGGCAGCCGCTCGACGTTGCCGACCAGCAGGTCGGCGGTGGCGAACGCGCAGGCCGACAGGCCCACCATGACCAGCGTCTCGCGCAGCGTGAACCCGCCCAGCTCCCGGGTCACCCCGAAGATCACCAGCACGGTCACCACGTCGAAGACGGTGGCCCCGACGTTGCCGACCAGGTCCACCGCGAACGACGCCCGGTACGCGGCCTGCGACCGGGCCTGCGCCCCGAGCAGCGCCCCGTACGCGGCCAGCCGCCCCTCAGCCACCCTGCACCACCAGCCGGCGCTCGGCGCGGCGCTGCACGAGCCGGCACAGGGCGAGGATCGCCACCGCCCAGCCGACCTGCACCCCGACCAGCGCGGCCTGCACGCCCGTCGGGTCCCGTTCGACCAGCACGTCGAGCGGGGTCTGCAGGAGACTCGGGAACGGGGTGGCGAGCTGCAACGCCAGGAACAGCCCGTCGGGCAGGAACGGCAGCGGGAAGTAGAGCCCGGCGAGCACCCCCGAGCCGAGGGTCCACAGGATCTGCGGGCCCCGGACGTCCTGGAGCCAGTACGCGGTGGCGTTGACCAGGAACCGGCAGCCGAAGCAGAGCACCACCGCGACCGTCGCGGAGACCACGAACAGCGGCACGGTCGACCACCGGGCCGGCAGGTGCACGGGGAAGAAGAGCGGGCCGACCAGGACCGGCGGCAGCAGCCGGGACACGCACGCCCAGCCGGCCCGGCCCAGGTCGGTGGCGAGGTAGCTGGTCACCGGGTGGACCGGGCGCAGCAGGTCGCTGGCCACGTCGCCGGTGCGGATCCGCTCGGCGAGCTCGGGCCGGCCCCACAGCAGGATCACCGCCAGCATGCCCTGCCCCGCCCAGACGAAGGTGGCGAACTGCTCCCGGTCGTAACCGGCCGCGGCGCCGGCCGCGCCCGCCGCGCCGAGCAGGACGTAACAGCGCAGGAAGCCGAAGACGATGTTGGTGACGGCGCCGGCCAGCGCGGCCTGGCGGTATGTGGCGTAGCGTCGGAATCCCGATCCCGCTATCGCACCGAATGTCCGAAACCATAGGATAACGTTTGACTCGGTGGGCGGTGCCACAGTGGCGGTGACAGAGCCCACGCCGTTACCCTCCTTCCGCAGCCACCCGCGCCGGACCGGGCGACTTTACCGGCAGGTGGGGTGCCCAGCTCGACAATTTCCAACGAGGTGACATCGCCGTGAGCGAGCGACGCGAGCCGGGCACCGGGGCTCGCCACGCGGGCGGCGACGGGACCTGCGGATGAGCGGCGACTTCATCGACCGCTGGCGTGACCCGGCCGAACCGTCCTGGGTGTTCGAACCGACCACCGAGTGGCAGCCGCAGTTCCCGGGGCAGCGCTACCCGGGCGACATCGGCCTGCGGCACCAGCCGCCCCCGCCCCGGGGTCGCGCCGCCGTCGGCCGGGCCGAGGTGCAGCCGGTCAGCCCCGCCCCGGACGGGCACCGACGGTGGGGCGCGACGGACGACCATGACCCGTACCGCCGCCCCGGCCCGGACGACCACGAACCGTACCGCCGCCCGGCCAGCGACCACGAACCGTACCGCCGCCCGCCCGCCGAGCAGAACGGCTACCGGCAGCCGGCCGCCGAGCAGGACGGCTACCGGCAGCCGGCCGCCGAGCACGACCCGTACCGCCGGCCGGTCGGCGACGAGCGCCGTGCCGCCCCGGACGAGCGCGACAGGCACCGCCGGCCCGCGCCCGACGAGCACGACCCCTACCGTCCGCGCCCCGCCGCCGACGACCACGCCCCGTACCGCCGCCCCGCACCGGGCGAGGCCGCCCCGCACCGCCGGCACGCCGCCGACGAGGCCGCCCCATACCGCCGGCACGCCGCCGACGACCACGCCCCGTACCGGCGACCCGCCCCGGAGGAGTGGGGACCGGCGCGGCGCGGCTGGGACGAGCGCGGACCGGTCGAGGCGTACCCACCCCGACAGCCCGCGCACGACCAGCCCGGCTGGCAAGACCGGCGGGCCCCCGGCTGGACGCCGGACCGCGATGCGGCCGTCGGCCGGCACGACCAGCCGCGCCCCGCCGACCCCGGCCGCCGGCCCGGGCCCGGGCCCGCCGAGGCCACCCCGGTCTCTCCCGCGCCCCGGGGCGAGACCGGCTGGCTGCCCGAGCCGGACGAACACCGGAATCGGCCGTACGGCGACCGGCCGGGGCCGGCCGGGCCCGGTTGGCCGGAGCACCGCCGTCCCACCTTGGACCGCGACGGCCGGTTCGGTCCGGGCCCGGACGGGTGGCAGACGCCGCCGGCAACCAGCCCCGGTCAGGCCGCGGACCGGCTGGACCGCCAGTACGGCCGGCCCGCCGCCGACGCGGCAGGACGCCCCGCCGCCGACCCGCCGCGCCACCCCGGCGACCGGGGCACGCCTGCGCAGCACCGGGACGGCCGGGCGTACCGGGACGGGCGGGACGTGGCCGCCCGCGCCGAGGAGCATCGCGAGCCCGGTGTCCGGCCGACGCCGCCGCGAGACGGTGCCCTGCCCTGGCCACAGCCCGGTCCGCTCCGTCCGGACCCGGGCCGGAACACCGCCCCCGCCGACCCGCGCCGGGGCGACCCGTACCGCGGCGAGCGGCCGATGGAGGAGCACGGCGACGAGCGGGCACTCACCGGCCGGTACGGACCCCGCCCGCCGGTCGATCGGGCCGGATCGCCACCCAGGCAGGACATCGACGCCGCCGGACCCCGGTTCGTCCCCCCGCCGCACCGCCCACCGGTCGAGCCGCAGCACCCGCCGAGGGAGCCGCTGCGCCCGCCGAGGGAATCGCCGCGCCCACCGGTCGAGCCGCTGCGGCCACCCGTCGAGCCACACCGCCCACCCGTCGAGCCGCTGCGCCCGCCGGTGGAGTCCCCGCGTCCGGCGGCCGGGCCCGCGCGTTTCCCGGCCGAGCCGCACCCGCACCGGGCGCCGGTCGAGCCGCAGCGCCCGCCGAACGAGCCGCCTCACCCGGTCGAGCCGGCCGCCGACGTCCCGCGGGTCGCCCGGCCCACCGCACCCGCCGTGCCTCTCAGCGGACCGCCCGCCGCCGGCATACCCGTGAGCGGCATACCCGTGAGCAGCGCACCTGTGAGCGGGCCGCCGGTCCCGCCGGTCCCCGCACCGCAGGCGACCCGGCCGCTTTCCGCGCCACCCGCCAATCCCGCGCCGGCCGCGCCGTCGGCACCGGTTTCCGCGCCACCCGTGCCGCCGCTCACCGCGTCGGCATCCCCCGCGCCGCCGGCACCGGTCTCCGCGCCACCGGCCGCGCCCGTCCCCCCGCGATCGCCGGTCTCCGCGCCACCCGCCGCGCCGGTCTCACCGCCGCCCGTCACCCGGCTGCGGCTGGAGTTCCTGCCGGCCCCCGGGCCGGCCGAGCCCGGGCCCGGGCCCGACGCGCCACCGGCCGCCAGGGGCGACGCGGTCCGGCGGGACGTGCCGGCCGAGGCCGCTCCGGTCGCCGCTCCGCGTGCGGCCGAGCCCCCGAGCCGCCCGCGGCCGGAGCAGCCTGGGCTGCCCGCGCCGTCCACCGCCCCGGAGTCGGCGGACCCAACGCCCGAGCCGCCGGGTGCCGCACCGGCGGGCCCGACCGTCACTACCGAACCCGAGGCGGCCACGGGACCCCCCGCCACCGGACCCGACCCCGCCACCGGACCCGAGGCCAGCACCGGAGCCGAGTTCGCCACCAGGCCCGAGTTCACCGCCGAACCTCGGGACGCCGCCGGGCCCGAAGTCACCGTCGGGCCGGAGGTTGCCGCCGGGCCCGAAGCGACCGCCGGGCCACAGGTTGCCGCCGAGCGTGACGGGTCGAGCGTCACGACCGGCCCGGAGCTACCCGGCGAACCGGCTGTCGCCGCAGCACCGGATGTCCCCGGCCCACCGGACGCCCCCGCCGACGCGACCCGGGCCACCGCGCCGGAGGACGACGCTGGGCGGGACGGTGCCGCCGGCCCGGACGGGGCCGTGGTCGCCTCGATCGTCGACGTGCGGGCCGGGGTGGCGCGGGAGGCCGGGGCACCGGACGGCGACGCCCCCGGTGCGGACGACGCCCCCGGTGAACCGGACCGGCCCCGGGCCGCAGCCGAGCGGCCGGCCCCTGAACCGGCGCGCGCGACGGCACCGCCCCCGCCGGAGCACTCCGACGCGTGGTTCCGGCCGAGCAGATCCACGTCACCGGCCCCCGAGTCGCCAACTCCCGCCACCGCTGCGGACCCCGTCCCCGCCGCGGCCCCGGTTCCGACCCCGACCCCGACCCCGATTGCGGACTCGGCGTCGGCCCCGGCCCAGGACGCGGCCCCGGCCGACCCGGACCCGGCGGCACCGCCCGCCCCGCAGCCCGTCCCGCCGCCTGCCGCCGGCTCGACCGGGCGGATCGCCGACCCCCTCGCCGACCCCCGCCCGGTGAGCGCCGCGCCCGCCGCACCGGTGTCCGCACCGGTGTCCGCACCTCCGGTCGGGTCCGCGCCGCTCGGCGCCCACCCGACGCCGGAACAGCCGCGTTCCGTCTCGGCGCCGCCCGCGCGCCCCGTGTCCGGCGTGCCGGCACAGCCCGTGTCCGCCGTGCCGGCACAGCCCGTGTCCGCCGTGCCGGCACAGCCGGTCTCGGGCATACCGGCACAGCCGGTCTCCGGCGTGCCCGCACAGCCCGTGTCGCCGGCCGGGCCCGCCGCCGGGGCGGAGCCGCGGCCCGGCCAGGAGCGGCGGGCCGCGCCGGCCGACCCGGAGCAGACGCTCGCGGCCCTGCGGTGGCGTCTGCACCCGGAGACCCTGCGCGAGGAGATCGACGACCCGGAGTTGCTGCGCACCGTACGGGAGGGGCTGACCGGCAAGCTCGACGTCGCCCTGGACAACCGGTCCCGGGCCCGGCTGCTGAGCCTGCGGGCGGTGGCGTCGCGCCTGCTCGGCGACCTGGGGGACGCGGTCGACGACGCCCGGCTGGCGCTGACGTACGCCGAGGCCACCGGCGAGTTGCGGCGGACCGCGCTGGCGCGGGCGCGGCTGGCCCACGTGCTGCGCTGGCGGGGCGAGTTCGCCGAGGCCGACCGGCTCTTCGCGGAGGCGAACTCGACGGAGCTGCCCGACCGGCTGCGCGCGGCCCTGCACGAGCACGCCGGCCGCTGCTGCTACGACCAGGGCCGGCTGATCGAGGCGTGCCAGCACTTCGAGCGGGCCCTGGACCTGCGCCGGTCGGCCGACCCGGAACTGCTCGCCCGCACCCGGATCGCCCTGGACGCGGTCGCCGAGCGGGCCGGGCGGGACGGCTTCGGCCCCTACCCGCGCGGGCGGTCGGAGATCCTGCGGACGCCCCGGCCGCCGGTGCCGACGTACGACGAGGACCAGGACCGGTGGGGCTACGCCGACGCCGACGGCAACCTGGTGATCGGCACCGACTACGCCGAGGTGCAGCCGTTCCGGGAGGGCGTGGCCTGGGTACGCCGGCCGGAGGGCGCCCGGTGGGCGCTGATCGACGACTCGGGCCGCACGCTGATCCAGGCCAACAACGGCTACCGGTCGGTCGGCTCGTTCTCCGACGGCCTCGCCTGGGTGTCGATGGACGGCGCCGGCAACTGGATGGCCGTGGATGCGTCCAACATGGTGGTGATCCCGCCCGGCTTCGACGACGTCCGGCCGTTCCGGGGCGGGGTGGCGACGGTCCGCGCGGGCGGCGGCTGGGGGGCGGTGGACCGCACCGGCGCGCTGGTGGTGCCCACCCGCTACCACGGCATCACGACGGCCCTGGCCGACGGCCGCTACGTCGACGGCTTCACGGAGGAGGGGCTGGCCGTGGTCGAGCTGAACGGCCGGCGCGGGGTGGTGGACCGCACGGGCCGGGTGCTGGTGGCCCCGGCGCACCCGGCGCTGGTGGTGCACCCGGTGGCGTACCTGGTCGGCGACGGCCTCGGCCGCTGGGGTGCGCTGGACCGGCGGGGCGCGCCGCTGATCGACCCGGTGCACCCGAGCCGGGACCGGGTGATCGAGCAGATCGACCACCTGCTCGCCGACGCCAGCCCGCTGGTCTGACCCGACCTGCCCCGCGAGCCGCGGGCAGGTGACCATGACGCGGGCGGGCTAGGGTCGGACCATGGAATTCCGACACCTGGGCCGCTCGGGCCTGATGGTCAGCGAGATCTCGTACGGCAACTGGATCACCCACGGTTCGCAGGTCGAGGAGGACGCGGCGACCGCCTGCGTCCGGGCCGCGCTGGAGACGGGCATCACCACGTTCGACACCGCCGACGTGTACGCCGGCACGAAGGCCGAGGAGGTGCTGGGCCGGGCGCTGAAGGGCGAGCGCCGTGAGGGGCTGGAGATCTTCACGAAGGTCTTCTGGCCGACCGGCCCGGGCCGCAACGACCGGGGCCTGTCCCGTAAGCACATCATGGAGTCGATCAACGGCTCGCTGCGCCGGCTGCAGACCGACTACGTGGACCTCTACCAGGCCCACCGGTACGACCACAGCACGCCGCTGGAGGAGACGATGGAGGCGTTCGCCGACGTCGTGCACTCCGGCAAGGCCCACTACATCGGCGTCTCGGAGTGGACGGCGGACGAGATCCGGGCGGGCCACCGGCTCGCCCGGGAGCTGCGCATCCCGCTGGTGTCCAGCCAGCCGCAGTATTCGATGCTGTGGCGGGTCATCGAGGCCGAGGTGGTGCCGACCAGCGAGGAGCTGGGCATCGGGCAGATCGTCTGGTCGCCGATCGCGCAGGGCGTGCTGTCGGGCAAATACCTCCCGGGCCAGCCGCCGCCGGCCGGTTCCCGGGCCACCGACGAGAAGTCGGGGGCGACCTTCATCGCCCGGTTCCTCACCGACGAGGTGCTGACCCGGGTGCAGCAGCTCAAGCCGCTGGCCGAGCAGGCCGGGCTGAGCATGCCGCAGCTCGCCATCGCCTGGGTGTTGCAGAACCCGAACGTCTCCTCGGCGATCGTCGGCGCGTCCCGCCCCGAGCAGGTGCACGACAACGTCAAGGCGGCCGGGGTGAAGCTCGACGCCGACCTGCTCAAGGCGATCGACGCGATCGTCGACCCGATCGTCGAGCGGGACCCGGGCAAGACGCAGTCCCCCGCCCAGCGGCCGTGAGGCGGCCCGGTCCGGCCGGCGCGGCGCGCCGGCCGGACCGGGCCCACCACCGTCGCGCGGGTGCGGGTCAGCCCTGCCAGAAGCGGATCAGGTCGAGGCCGGCGGCGTAGAGCCACGGGGGCAGGCCGAGCAGGTCCGCCACGGCGAAGACGCCGTCGAAGAACCAGCCGCCGAGGCGTGGGTTCCACAGCAGCGCGAACAGCAGGATGAACCCGAACGGGGCGAACAGGTCGTACATCCGCCGCCACTGCGGGTTCAGCCACGGCTGGATCATGTTGCCGCCGTCGAGGCCGGGCACCGGCAGCAGGTTGAGCACGCTGGCGGTGAGCTGGAGGAACGCCAGCAGCGCCAGGCCCGCCCAGAACTCCACCGACCCGCCGCCGCCGAAGCCGACCCGCAGCACCGCCACCAGCACGAGGGTGAACAGCACGTTCGTGGCCGGGCCGGCGAGGCTGACCAGGGTGTGCCGCAGCCGCCCCGGGATGGCGTGCCGGTCCACCCACACCGCGCCGCCGGGCAGGCCGATGCCGCCGAGCAGCACCACCACCACGGGCAGCACGATCGACAGCAGCGGGTGGGTGTACTTGAACGGGTTCAGCGTCAGGTAGCCCCGGTGGGCGATGTCGCGGTCCCCGGCCCGGTAGGCGACCACCGCGTGGGCGTACTCGTGCAGGCACAACGAGACGAGCCAGCCCGAGACGACGAAGAGGAACACGTCGAACCGGACGTTGCCGAACCGGTTCCAGGCCATGACGCCGCTGGCCGCGAAGAGCGCGACCAACGCCAGGAACACCGGGCTGGGCCGGAAGGCCGCCCGGGGCACCCCGAGCACCAGCGGCTCCCCGCCGCCCGGGCGGCCCGGTGTCGTCACTCGGCCGGGGGCTGGAGGCTCATCCGGTATTCCACCCGGTCGTCCTCGACGAGCGTGACCGTCGTGACGCCGGATGCCGCGAGCTCCCGCCAGGTCTGGCCGATCCAGGACTCGGCGTCCGCCTGGCTCCCGAACGTCTCCGCCGGCCCCTCGGCCGCCGCGCCGTCCGCGCCCTCGTACCGCCAGCTCCACGCCATGCCGCGTCTCCCCTCGCCGCTGAAAGTCCCCCTGGGACGAACCCCCGCAAGCGTAGTCGGCCCCGTGCCGGACGGCCCGCCGCTCCACCGGGCGTCCCCGCCGGCCGCTTTCGCCCGCCGGGCCGCCGCGCGGCGGGCCCCGCCCGGTACCGCGCCGCCGGGCCCGTCCGCCCGAACCGTGGTCACCGGCGCGGGCCGACCGGCGGCGCGGGCCGCGGCGGCCTTAAGGTACGGGGCATGTCCGTTGACGGGTGGAACACGGTCCTGGTGCTCGGCGGGATCCGCTCCGGCAAGTCCGAGTTCGCGGAGTCCCTGGTCGCCGGCGCGCCCACGGTCCGCTACGTGGCGACCTCGGCTGCCGGCGACCCGACCGACGCCGAGTGGGCGGCCCGCCTGGAGGCGCATCGCGCCCGGCGACCGGACGCCTGGACCACCGAGGAGACCGCCGACGACCCGCGCCGGCTGGCCGACGTCGTCGCCTCGGCCCGGCCGAACGAGACGCTGCTCGTCGACGACCTCGGCGGCTGGGTGACCGTGCTGCTCGACCCGGCCCACCAGCCGGCTGACGACACGGCGACCGTCGCCGAGCTGGCCGACGCGGTGCGGGCCTGCCAGGCGCGGTTGGTGGTGGTCAGTCCCGAGGTGGGGCTGTCGCTGGTGCCGACCACCCCGCTGGGCCGGGCGTTCACCGACGCCCTCGGCGCGGCCAACCGGGCGGTCGCCGACGCCTGCGACGCGGTGGTCCTGGTGGTCGCCGGCCAGGCGTGCTGGCTCAAGACCCCCGCCGCGCCAGGCGTCGGCGCCGGGGTGGCCTCCGCCCCGCAGGCAGCGGTCCCGGCTCCGGGCCCGACGACGGCTGTCCAGGCGGGGGCTGTCCAGGCGACAGCTGTCCAGGCGACGGCTGTCCAGGCGGGGGTCGCGGCGGCGGCCGGCGGCGGGCGCGACGAGCGCGCGGCGGCGCTGCCGCAGGTGCTGACCCCGACCACCTCGCCGGAGCCGGCCGGCGCGCCGTGGGCCGCGCCGACGATGGCGCTGCCGGTGGTCTCCACGGGCCTGGTCATCCAGCCCGGCATGGAGCTGCCGATGCCCGACGAGTACACCGGGCCGCAGGCCGTGGAGCGGCTGGCCACGCTGGACGTGCCCGGTGCCGGGCTGGGCGTGCTGGAGCGGGTGGTGGGCTTCGCCGCGGCCACCCAGGGCACGCCGACGCCGAGGCCCTGGGACAACGTGCGGGTGCTGCTGCTGCACGGCGACCACGCCGGCGGGGCCGCCGCCGGCTCCCTGCCCGGCGAGTCGGCCCGGCGGGCGGCGCAGGCCCGCGCCGGGCAGGGCGTGCTGGCCCGGCTGGCCGCCGAGCACGGCGCGAGCCTCCAGGTCGTCGAGACGCCGGCGTCCGAGCCCATCGAGCGCCTGCCGGCCCTGGACCAGGAGCAGGTGGAGCAGGCCCTGCGGTACGGCTGGCGGCTGGCCGAGGAGGCCGCCGAGGCGGGCGTACGGCTGCTGGTGCTGGCAGCGTGCGGTGCCGGCACGGACGCCGCCGCGGCGGCGGTGCTCGCGGCGACGGCCGGCGCGGAGCCGCCCGCGGTGCTCGGCCGGGTGGTGACGGCGGGCGGCGAGATCGACGACGCGGCGTGGATGCGGCGCTGCGCGGCGGTCCGGGACGCCCTGCACCGCACCCGGCGCTCGCCCCGCGACGCCAAGGACGTGCTGGCCGAGCTGGGCGGCGGGGACATCGCGGTGGCCACCGGCGTGCTGCTCGGCGCGACCGCCCGCCAGCTGCCGGTGCTGCTGGACGGCCCGGTCGGCCTGGCGGCCGGCATGGTCAGCCGGGATCTGGCCGGGCAGGCCCGGCACTGGTGCCTGCTGGCCGACCACGGCGGCCACCCGGCGGTCCGGCTCGCCGCCGACGTGCTGGGCCTCGATCCCCTGCTGGACCTGCGGCTCGACCTCGGCGAGGGGGCGAACGCGCTGACCGCGCTGCCGCTGCTGCGCTCGGTGCTGTCGCTGGCCGCCGCGCTGCCCGCCCGCCCGGGCCCGGACGACGCGGCGCTCGCCGACGCGGCGCTCCCGGACGACGCCGCGAGCGCGGGCGACGCCGCGAGCGCGGGCGACGCCGCCGGGGACCCGGACGCGGCGGAGTTCGTCGAGCCGGAGCCGGCCGGCCCGGGCCCGGCCACCACCGAGCCCGCCGAGCCCACCCCGCCGGCCGGAGCCGGCGAGTCGGCCGCGCCGGAGCCGGACCCGGCCGGGCGGCGTGCCGACTGAGCCCCACCCAGGCGGCGGGCGGGCCGGCGACGGCCTGCGGCTGGCGCTCACCACGTTCACCGTCTGGCCGGTGCGCGCCGGCCGGGTCGACCGCGCCGCGGCGGGCGTCGCGATGGCGCTCGCCCCGGCGGTCGGCGCCCTGCTCGGGGCGGCGCTGGCCGGGGTGCTGCTGGTCGTCGGGGCCGTCGCCGCGCCGCTGGTCGCCGCGGCGGTGACCCTCGGGGCGGGCGCGTTGCTCACCCGGGGGCTGCACCTGGACGGGCTGGCGGACACCGTCGACGCGCTGGGGTCGTACCGGCGGGGCGGCGCCGCGCTGGAGATCATGAAGAAGCCGGACGTGGGGCCGTTCGGGGTGGCCGCGCTGGTGGTCGTGCTCCTGGTGCAGGCCGCGGCCCTCGCGGAGCTGGCGGCCCGGTCGTGGCCGGCGGCGCTCGCGGGCGTGGTGACGGCGACGGCGGCCGGGCGGCTCGGGGTCACCCTGGCCTGCCGGCGCGGCGTGCCGGCGGCCCGGCCGGACGGGCTGGGCGCGCTGGTCGCGGGCACCGTCGGCCCGGTCGCGGCGGGGGTCGGCACGGCCGCCGTCGCGCTCGTCGCGGTCGCCGCCGTGCCGGGCCGCCCGTGGCAGGGGCCGGCCGCCGTGCTCGGCGCGCTCGCCGTCGCGGTGCTGCTGCTGCGCCACCTGGTACGCCGCCTCGGCGGCATCACCGGCGACGTGCTCGGCGCGACCGTGGAGGTGGTGACCACGCTGGCCTACCTGGGGCTGGCGGCGACCCGGTGATCCGGACGCGCCGGGGCGGGTAGCGTTTCGGGCGACAGGCCGGCCCGGGGCAGACAGGGGACCACATGCTCATCACCGACGACTTCCTGCCCGTCCCGGTCCCCGAGTCGCTCACCGCCACCTACCTGGTGCCGATGGTGGGCCTGCCGAAGGTCGGCGCGAGGACGGCCGTGCGGGCGCTGGCCGGGCGGCTCGCCGAGCCGGTGCACGGGCTGGCGACGCAGATGCTGGACAGCCCGCTGATGAGCGTGGACACCCGGCCGGTCGCCGAGTTCCCGGCGCTGCCGCCGGACCTGCTGACCGCGTTCGGGGCGAGCCAGGCGCAGCTCGACCGGCTCGCCGCGGCCACACACCTGGTGGTGGTGCAGGCGGAATACCGGCCGGGCTGGCCGCCCGCGCACGAGTGGGCGGCGCGGGCGGTCGCCGCCGCCGTCGCCGAGAGCGCGGGCGGGGACGTGGTGGACGTCTTCGGCCTGCAGTTCCTCGACCCGGCCACGGCGCTGCGGTCGCTGCCGGACGACCAGGGGCGGATCCGGCTGGTCGACTGGGTGCTCGTGCCCTACTCCTCCGACGCCGAGGGGCTGTGGTTCACCACGAAGGGGCTGCGCCGCTTCGGGCTGCTGGAGTTGCAGACCCAGGGGGTGCCCGACCACCTCACCCGGGCCTGGGGCGCGGTGCTCACCGGGGCCGCCCGCCGACTGCTGCGGGCCTGGACCGACGGGCTGGCCGGCGACGAGGTGCCGGCGTTCGTGCAGCTTCCGGTGCTGGCCACGGTCACCGGGCACGACATCGCGGTCGCGTACGGCAACCCGGAGCAGCACGGGGCGACCGCGCCGGTGCTGCTGCGGCTGGAGCTGGACCCGGCCACCGACCCGGACGCCGACTCGTTCCTGAGCCTGCGCCCGCCGCCGGGGCACCCGGGCCCGGACGGGCGATACTTCGCGGCGGCCTGCGCCACGCTGTTCGACGGCATCGCGCCGGACGTGCGCTACGCCCGCCCCGGCGACGCCATGAGCCGGGCGATCGCCACGGCGCGGGCCGGCCTGGACGACGTGCGGGCCCGGTTCCTGGCCGGCCGGCTACCGGCGGAGTCGCAGCTCGTGGTCAAGTACGGCCTGCCGGGCGACGAGGGCCCCGAGTACGTGTGGGCGGGCGTGACGTCGTGGGACGCCCCGGAGCGGATCGTCGGGACCAGCGCCAGCGACGCCGGCACCGACCCGACGGTGCGCATCGGCGCCCCCGTGGTGGTCGAGGCGGCGGACGTCGTCGACTGGGCCGTCCTGGGCGCGGCGGGCGTCGTCGAGGGCGGCTGGACCCAGGCCGTCCTCGACTCCGGCGAACCCCCGGCCGGACGGTCATCCGACGCCGACGGACCCCCGGCCTGACGCTCAGCGCACCGAGGGGGTCACGAACGGGGGGCGGGTGACGGTCAGCGGGGCGCGGCGGCCCCGGATGTCGACGTCCACCCGGTCGCCGTCGGCGAGGCCGGCGGACGTGTCGAGCAGGGCCAGGGCGATGCCCTGCTTGCGCGTCGGGCTGAAGGTGCCGCTGGTGACCGTGCCGACGCAGGCGTCGCCGACGTACAGCTTCATGCCGGGGCGCGGGATCGCCCGGTCGACGGCGACCAGGCCGCGCAGCGTACGCGCGGGGCCGGCGGCCCTCTCGGCGCGCAGCGCGTCGCGGCCCCAGAACGCCGGCTTGTCCCAGCCGACGGCCCAGCCCGAGCGGGCCTGCACGGGGGTGATCTCCGGCGACAGGTCCTGCCCGTGCAGCGGGTAGCCCATCTCGGTGCGCAGGGTGTCCCGCGCGGCCAGCCCGCAGGCCCGCAGTTCGTACGCCTGGCCGGCGGCGGCCAGCGCGTCCCAGACGGCGACGGCGTGCCCGGCGGGCGTCACCAGCTCGTAGCCCAGCTCGCCGGTGTAGCCGGTGCGGCAGACGGTCAGCTCGGCGTCGCCGAGGGTGGCGGCGCGGAAGCTCATGTAGTCGTGGTCGGTGGGCAGGCCCAGCGCGTCGAGCAGCGCGGCCGAGCGCGGGCCCTGCACCGCCAGGACGGCGTGTGCGGCGTGCTCGTCGGCGACGACGACGGGTTCGGGCGCGGCGGCGCGCAGCCGGCGCACCACCTCGGCGGTGTTCGCGGCGTTGGGCACGAGGAAGACGTGGTCGTCGGCGTGCAGGTAGGCGATGATGTCGTCCACCACGCCGCCGGTGGCGTCGTCGCAGCACAGGGTGTACTGCGCCTGGCCGGGGCCGATCCGGCCGAGGTCGTTGCTGAGGCAGGCGTTGACGAAGCCGACCGCGCCGGGGCCGGTGACCCGCGCCTTGCCCAGGTGCGACACGTCGAACACGCCGACGCCGGTGCGGACCGCCGCGTGCTCCCGCAGCACCCCGCCGCCGGCGTACTCCAGGGGCATCTCCCAGCCGCCGAACGGGGCGAACTTGGCGCCGAGGGCGGTGTGCCGCTCGTGCAGCGGGGAACGGCGCAGCCGGGTCTTGGCGGCGTCGGAGGTCGCGTCGGTCATGGGTGGCAACTTACCGGTGGCTGAACGGCTGGTTAGCATCGGCGGGACCCCCGTCGGCGGTGTTCGGCGGGACAGCCCACCGTCCGGCGGGTAGGTTGCCGCCGGAGACCTTCACCGCCGGTACGCGACGACGCGGCCGGCCCGGCCCGCCCGGAGTAGCTTCAGTGACATCGCCCAGCACCACCCTCAGCCTGGTCGACACAGACCCCGCCGAGCTCGCCGTCGACGCGATCGTGATCGGCCTGCACAGCCAGACCGGGGAGCAGGACGTCGCCGGCGGCCCCGCCGGCACGCTGCTGCTCGCCAGCGGCGCCGAGAGCATCGCCGCCGCCTTCGACGGCAAGCTCACCGAGACGCTGGCGCTGCTCGGCGCGACCGGGGCGCCGGGCGAGGTGATCAAGCTGGCGACGCTGGGCACCGTGACGGCACCGGTGGTGGCGGCGGTGGGCCTCGGTCCCGAGCCGACGGGGGCGGCACCCGCGCCGGAGACGCTGCGCCGGGCCGCCGGCGCGGTGGTGCGGGCCCTGGCGGGGGCGCGCCGCGTGGCGCTGAGCCTGCCGCTGCCCGACGACGCCGACGCCGCCGACGCGCTGCGCGCGGTGGCCGAGGGGGCGCTGCTCGGGGGCTACCGGTTCGCCGGGTACAAGACCCGCCCGCAGCCGGCCCGGCGCGAGCCGGTCGCCGAGGTGCTGATCGCGGTGCCGGAGGCCGGCGACGCGGGCGCCCGCGCCGAGATCGAGCGGGCGCACGCGGTGGCCGGCGCGGTCCGGCTGACCCGCGACTGGGTGAACACCGCACCGAACCTGCTGCGCCCGCCGGCGTTCGCCGACGTGGTGGCCGAGGCGGCCCGCGCGGCCGGGCTCGCCGTCGAGGTGCTCGACGAGGCGGCCCTGGCGGCCGGCGGCTACGGCGGCATCCTGGCCGTCGGGCAGGGCTCGGAGGCCCCGCCGCGCCTGGTCAAGCTCACCTACACGCCCGAGGGCGGGGGCAACGGCAAGCGGGTGGCGCTGGTCGGCAAGGGCATCACCTTCGACACCGGCGGCATCTCGATCAAGCCGGCGCAGGGCATGTGGGAGATGAAGTCCGACATGGGCGGCGCGGCGGCGGTCGGCGCGGCCATGCTGGCGATCGCCGCGCTGAAGCCGGCGGTGACGGTGACGGGCTACCTGCCGATGGCCGAGAACATGCCGTCGGGCACCAGCTACCGGCCGGGCGACGTGATCACCATGTACAACGGCAAGAAGGTGGAGGTGCTCAACACCGACGCCGAGGGCCGGATGGTCCTGGGCGACGCCATGGCGCGGGCCTGCGAGGACGGCACCGACTACCTGTTCGAGGTCTCCACCCTCACCGGCGGGCAGGTGGTCTCGCTGGGCAAGCGGATCTCGGGCGTGATGGGCACGCCGGAGCTGTGCGAGCGGGTCCGGGCGGCCGGCGACGCGGTCGGCGAGCCGGCCTGGCCGATGCCGCTGCCCGACGAGGTGCGCAAGGGCATGGAGTCCGACGTCGCCGACATCTCCCAGGTCAACGCCGGGATGGACCGGGCGGGGCACATGTTGCAGGGCGGGGTGTTCCTGCGCGAGTTCGTCACCGACGGGGTGGCCTGGACGCACCTGGACATCGCCGGCCCCAGCTACCACTCGGGTGAGGCGACCGGCTACTGGACCAAGGGCGGCACGGGGGTGCCGGTGCGTACCCTCGTGCACCTGGTGGAGGACGTCGCCGCCAACGGCTGACGTGGTCGCGCGGAGGGGTCCCCGCGTCCGTCGGGGACCCTTCGCCGCGCGCGCTACCGGTGCGGGCCGGGCGGCGTGCGGGCCGGGCGGCTCAGTACAGCTCGGGGCGGCGCTTGCGGCGCTCGTTGTAGTCCCGCATCCGCTGCGGGTAGCCCATGAGGCGCACGTCGTAGATCGGGATGGCCAGCTTGTGGGCGAACCGGCGGGCCCCCTCGGGGCCGTCGACGCGCCGGCGGGTCCACTCCCCGTCGTCGGCGATGAGGATCACCGTGGTCTCGGTGACGGTGGTGCGGGGCTCGATGAACGCCTCGACGCCCCGCCGGGTGCGGACGAAGTTCTCCAAATGGTCGAGATCGGCGCGATCGGGCGCGCGGTCCCGCCCCGCCGGGCGCGCCTTCTTGCGTCGTCGAAACAGCGCCACCGCCCGTCTCCCCCACCATCCGTCATCGAAACCGGTGCCAAGCGTACGTGTCGGGGACGTGTCGTTGGGCACCTCACTACGCGCCCGCTGCGCGGTGGTGACAAGATGACCGAGGTGGGGTCTGTCCGTGCCACCCCTGCCGTGACCCCCGATGCAGTGACGCGAACTGGGAGTTGGACGTGAGCGAGCCGAACGAAGCGACCTTCGACATCGTCATCCTCGGAGGTGGCAGCGGCGGCTACGCGACCGCCCTGCGCGCCGTCCAGCTGGGCCTGACCGTGGCGCTGGTCGAGAAGGGCAAGCTCGGCGGGACCTGCCTGCACAACGGGTGCATCCCGACGAAGGCCCTGCTGCACGCCGCCGAGATCGCCGACTCCACCCGGGAGTCGGAGCAGTTCGGCGTGAAGGCCGAGCTGGTCGGCATCGACATGGCCGGCGTCAACGCGTACAAGGACGGCGTGATCTCCCGCCTCTACAAGGGCCTCCAGGGGATGCTCAAGGGCAACAAGGCGATCACCATCGTCGAGGGCCACGGCCGGCTGGTCGCCCCGAACGCCGTCGAGGTCGACGGGAAGCGCTACACCGGCCGCAACGTCGTGCTGGCCTCCGGCTCGTACGCGAAGAGCCTGCCCGGGCTGGAGGTCGACGGCGAGCGGATCATCACCAGCGACCACGCGCTGGTCCTGGACCGGGTCCCGTCCTCGGCGATCGTGCTGGGCGGCGGCGTGATCGGCGTCGAGTTCGCCAGCGTGTGGAAGTCCTTCGGCGTGGACGTGACGATCATCGAGGCGCTGCCCCGGCTGGTCGCCGCCGAGGACGAGGAGTCGTCGAAGGCGCTGGAGCGGGC
Organism: Micromonospora sp. NPDC002575; assembly: GCF_042889525.1. Taxonomy (NCBI): domain Bacteria; kingdom Bacillati; phylum Actinomycetota; class Actinomycetes; order Micromonosporales; family Micromonosporaceae; genus Micromonospora; species Micromonospora sp. NPDC002575. The sequence continues at coordinate 175,895 of NZ_JBIARA010000009.1, forward strand.
GTTCCGCAAGCGGAAGATTAACTTCAAGGTGGGCAAGCCGTTCGAGAAGGTCGAGAAGACCGAGAACGGCGTCAAGGTCACCATCGCCGGCGGCGAGACCGTCGAGGCCGAGCTGCTGCTGGTCGCCGTGGGCCGCGGCCCGAACACCGCCGACCTCGGCTACGAGGAGCAGGGCGTGAGGATGGACCGCGGGTACGTGCTGACCGACGAGCGGCTGCGCACCGGCGTGCCGAACGTCTACGCGGTCGGCGACATCGTGCCCGGCCTCCAGCTCGCCCACCGGGGCTTCCAGCAGGGCATCTTCGTGGCCGAGGAGATCGCCGGCCAGAACCCGGCCGTGATCGACGAGGCCGGAATCCCCCGCGTCACCTACTGCGACCCCGAGCTGGCGTCGGTCGGCCTCACCGAGGCGAAGGCCAAGGAGCAGTACGGCGCCGACAAGATCAAGACGTACAACTACAACCTGGGCGGCAACGGCAAGAGCCAGATCCTCAAGACCGCCGGTTTCGTGAAGCTGGTCCGGGTGGAGGACGGCCCCGTCGTCGGCGTGCACATGGTCGGCGCGCGGGTCGGCGAGCTGGTCGGCGAGGCGCAGCTCATCTACAACTGGGAGGCGTACCCGGCCGAGGTGGCGCAGCTCGTGCACGCCCACCCGACCCAGAACGAGGCCCTGGGCGAGGCGCACCTCGCCCTCGCCGGCAAGCCGCTGCACGCGCACGCCTGATCGAGAACTCATTCCGCGGCGTCCGGCGGCAGACGGGCGAGATCGCACCAGGGGAAGAAGGAGTCTTAGAACATGCCGGTATCGGTCACCATGCCTCGGCTCGGCGAGAGCGTCACCGAGGGCACCGTCACCCGCTGGCTCAAGCAGGAGGGTGACACCGTCGAGGTCGACGAGCCGCTGCTCGAGGTCTCGACGGACAAGGTCGACACCGAGATCCCGTCCCCGGCGGCGGGCGTGCTGAGCCGGATCGTGGTGGGCGAGGACGAGACCGCCGAGGTGGGCAGCGAGCTGGCCGTCATCGCCGGCGAGGGCGAGTCCACGGGCGGTGGCGGCGGGGCCGCCGCGCCGCAGGAGAAGCCGGCCGAGGAGGCCGCCGAGGCCGCCGCCGCGCCGCAGGCCGAGGCGGAGCAGCCGGCCGTCGAGGAGCCGCCGGCCGCGCAGGCCGCCCCGGCCCCGGCGGGCGAGGGTACCCCGGTGAAGATGCCGGCCCTGGGCGAGAGCGTCACCGAGGGCACCGTCACCCGCTGGCTCAAGCAGGTCGGCGACACCGTCGAGGTCGACGAGCCCCTGCTGGAGGTCTCCACCGACAAGGTCGACACGGAGATCCCGTCCCCGGTCGCCGGCACGCTGCTGGAGATCAAGGTCCCCGAGGACGAGACCGCCGCCGTCGGGGCCGACCTGGCGGTCGTCGGCGCGGCCGGCGCCGCCCCGGCCCAGCCGAAGCCCGAGGCCAAGCCCGAGCCGAAGGCCGAGCCCGCCCCGGCGCCCAAGGCCGAGGAGCCGACCCCGGGCTCGTCGTACAACGAGCCGGCGGCGGAGGCCGAGACCGCCGCCAAGCCGGTCCAGGCCGAGCAGCAGGCGCAGCCGCCGGCGCCGACCGCCGCCCCGGCCCGCCCGAGCGCGCCCGCCCAGGGCGGCGTGGAGGCGTCCGGGTACGTGACCCCGCTGGTCCGCAAGCTGGCCGGCGAGCACGGCGTGGACCTCGCCTCGGTCAACGGCAGCGGCGTGGGTGGCCGCATCCGCAAGCAGGACGTGCTGGAGGCGGCCGAGAAGGCCAAGGCGGCGCAGGCGGCCCCGGCCCCGGCGGCGCAGCCGGCCGCCGCGGCGGCCCCGGCGAAGCCGGCCGCGAAGCCGCAGCCGAGCGCGAAGCGCGGCACCACGGAGAAGCTGCCCCGGATCCGGGCCACGATCGCCAAGCGGATGCAGCAGTCGCTGCACGAGATGGCGCAGCTCACCACGGTCGTCGAGGTGGACGTCACCAAGGTCGCCAAGCTGCGGGCCCGCGCCAAGGACTCGTTCCTTGCGCGGCACGGCGTGAAGCTGTCGTTCCTGCCGTTCTTCGCCCTCGCGGCGGTCGAGGCGCTCCAGACGTACCCGATCGTCAACGCCAGCATGGACCTCGACGCCGGGACGATCACCTACCCGGACGCCGAGCACCTCGGCATCGCGGTCGACACCGAGCGCGGGCTGATGGTGCCGGTGATCCACGGGGCGGGCGACCTCAACCTGGGCGGCCTGGCGAAGCGGATCGCCGACCTGGCCGAGCGCACCCGCACCAACAAGATCAGCCCGGACGAGCTCGCCGGGGCCACGTTCACGCTGACCAACACCGGCAGCCGGGGCGCGCTGTTCGACACGCCGATCGTGCCGTCGCCGCAGTCGGCGATGCTGGGCACGGGCGCGGTGGTGAAGCGCCCCGTCGTGGTCAACGACCCGGAGCTGGGCGAGGTCGTCGCGGTCCGTTCGATGGTCTACCTGGCCATGTCGTACGACCACCGGCTGATCGACGGCGCCGACGCGGCCCGCTTCCTGGTCGCGGTCAAGGAGCGGCTGGAGGGCGGCAACTTCGAGGCCGAGCTGGGCCTGTAACCACCGCTGTCCCCTCCGACGGGCGCTCCGGTCACCTCGACCGGGGCGCCCGTCGGCGTACCGGTGGGATCTCCCGGTTCGGAAGCGGCTGCGCCGAATCCGCCCGCCTGCCCGGCGGACGCTGCGAGAGTGGACAGGTGCGCGGCAAGCGGCGGCGGGGCAGCCTCGGGCCCGCCGTGGCGGTCGCGCCCGGCGCCCGGGTGGACCGGTTCGAGGTCTTCTTCGACCTGGTCTTCGTCTTCTCGTTCTTCGTCATCGTGCGGGCCACCGCCACCGACATCACCGGCCACACCCTGCTGCGCAGTTTCCTCGTGCTGGCGGTGCTCTGGTGGGTCTGGGTCATCCACAGCGTGGTCGCCACCCGGGTCCGCCTCGGCGAGGGCTTCGTGCCGGTGGTCATGGTCGTCGGGATGGCCGCGGTGTTCGCCTTCGCCCTGACCGTGCCGCAGACGATCAGCACCCACGGGCAGGGGCTGGCCGGCCCGCTCACCGTCGCGGTGAGCTACCTGGTCATCCGGGTCGTCCACCTGTGGATCCACTGGCACGTGATGCGGAACGAGCCGGTGGAGAGCCGGCACCTGATGAAGCTCGCGCCGGAGCTGGTGCTCAGCACCGGGCTGCTGCTCGCCGCCGCCCTGGTCCCCGCCCAGTTCGCCGACCCCGACGACGGCGCGCTGGTCCGCGACTGGCTCTGGGCCGTCGTGGTCGTCTCCCAGTACGCCACCGGGCTGCTGGCCGGCACCGGGGGCGGCGGGGTGGCCTCGGCCGAGCACTGGACCGAACGGTACGACCTGATCCTGATGATCGCGCTCGGCGAGTCGGTGATCTCCGTCGGCATCGGCACCAACCTGGCCAGCCGGCCCGTGGGCTGGCAGGCGATCACCGCCGCCGGCATCGCCATCGTCCTGGCCGCGACGCTGTGGTGGCTGCATTTCGACGTGGTCGGCCCGGCGGCCCGCATCGCCCTGCACGCCGCCCGGGGCCGGACCCGGGTGAGGCTGGCCCGCGACGCGTACGCCTACCTCTTCCTGCCGATGATCACCGGGCTGATCCTGTTCTCCCTCGGGGCGGAGGAGATACTGAACCTGCTCGGCCAGCCGCACCTGCCGCTGGAGGATTCGCTGCACCGCCCCGGCATCCCGCTGCTCTACGGAGGGGTGGCCTGCTATCTGTCCGGCGACATACTCTTCCAGCTCCGCACGCTGCGCACCCTCACCTGGGTCCGCGTGGGCACGGTTGTGCTGATCCTGGCCCTGATCCCGGTCGCCAGCCGCATGCCGGCGCTGGCCGCGATCATCCTGCTCACCTGCGTCTGCGTCGGCCTGGTGGCCGTCGAGGTGGTGACGATGGCCGACTCCCGGCACGCGCTGCGCAAGGCGGTCTTCGCCGAGCGGACGGCCCACGAGGCGCGGGAGGCGCAGTGGCGGCGACGCTGGCACGACGGCGACCCGGACGAGGAGTGACGGGGGCCGCGGGCGGGCCGGGGGCCGACCGGGGGCTGCGGGCCAGCCGGGTGCCGCGGGCCGGGGGCTGCGGGCCGGGGGCTGCGGGCCGGCCGGTGCGGATTCAGCGGTCGGCGGATTCGCCGGTCGGCAGAATCCGCCCCCGGCGCGTTGCCCGCCGGTCGCCGGTGCCGGACGCTGGGCCGATGGCCACCTTCTCGCTCCAGTCCACCCCGACCGACGCGGCGGGTTGGCTCGACCTGGCCCGCCGGGCCGAGGCCGCCGGCTTCGACGCGCTGCTCGCGGCAGACCACCCCGGCTCGTGCGGCGACCCGTTCGTCGCGCTGGCCGCCGCCGCGTCGGTCACCACGACGATCGGCCTCGGCTCGTACGTGTCGAACCTCGGCGTCCGCGAGCCGATGCTGCTCGCCGCCGCCGTGGCCACCCTCGACGTCGTCTCCGGCGGGCGGGCCCGCCTCGGCGTCGGGGCCGGCCACACCCCCGCCGAGTGGCGCGCGGTCGGCCGGGAACGCCCCGACGTCGCCGGCCGGGTACGCCGCTGCGTCGCCGCCGCCGAGGCGGTGCGGGCCCTGCTCGACGGGGAGGAGGTGACCGTCGACTCCCCCGAGCTGACCGTGCGCGCCGCCCGGCTGGAGTCGCCCCGGCCGGTCCAGGGGCGCGTGCCGCTGACCGTCGGCACGTCCAACTCGACGCTGCTGCGCTGGGCCGGCGCGCACGCCGACGTCGTGGGGCTGGCCGGCCTCGGCCGTACCCTCGACGACGGCCACCGGCACGAGGCCCGGTGGCGGGCCGACCAGATCGAGGCGCAGCTCGCCCGCGTCGCCGAGGGCGCGGCGGGCCGGGCCCGGCCGCCGGCGCTGGAGGCGCTGGTGCAGACGGTGGCGGTGACCGACGACGCGGAGGCCGTCGCGGCGCAGCGGGGGGCCGCCGTCGGCCTGACCGGCCCGGAGCTGCTGGCCACGCCGTTCGTGCTGATCGGCACCGAGGAGGAGATCGTCGCGGCGGTCGCCGAACACGAGCGCCGCTGGGGCGTCACCCGCTTCGTGGTACGCGCCGACGCCCTCGACCCGCTCGCCCCGGTCCTACGCCGCCTCGCCACCTGACGGGCACGCGGGGTCACGCGGGGACTCGCGGGGACTCGCGCCGACTCGCGGGCTCGATCGTGGAAGCAGTGGCATCCGGCGGCGCGCGAGGCCACTGCTTCCGCGATCGAGCGCGATCTCGCAAGACGCCGCTCAGCCCAGGGTGTCGTAGAAGCGGATCTTCTCGCGCAGGTGGTCGTACTGGCGCTGGAGCAGGCGCATCTGCTCCTCCACCCGCTCCGCGTGCCGCACCAGCAGCGCCCGGCGCTGCCCGGTCGTGTGCTCGCCGGCGCGGGCCAGCTCGGCGTACCGGCACATCTCGGCGATCGGCATGCCCGTGTCGCGCAGGCAGCGGAACAGCGTCAGCCAGCCCAGGTCCTCGTCGGTGAACACCCGACGCCCGGCCGAGGTGCGCCCGACGCCGCTGAGCAGGCCGATCCTCTCGTAGTAGCGCAGGGTGTCGAGGCTGAACCCGCTGCGGCGGGCGGCTTCCGAGGGGGCGTATCCGGTCACGGACGCACAGTAGCGCTTGACCTGGAGCGCGCTCCAGGTAGAAAACTGGGCGCATGACGACGACACGGACACTGGGGCGCAGCGGGATCGAAGTCAGCGCGATCGGCATGGGGTGCTGGGCGATCGGCGGGCCGCTCTGGGGCGACGACGGGCAGCCGTACGGGTGGGGCGAGGTCGACGACGACGAGTCGATCCGCACCGTGCACCGGGCCCTCGACCTGGGGGTGACGCTGTTCGACACGGCCAGCAACTACGGCGCCGGGCACAGCGAGCGGGTCCTCGGCCGGGCTCTGGCGGGCCGCCGCGACCAGGTGGTGATCGCCACCAAGTTCGGCAACCGCTCCGACGAGGCGACCCGGCTGGCCACCGGCACGGACGCCTCCCCCGCCTACGCGGTGGAGAGCCTGGAGGGGTCGCTGCGCCGGCTCGGCACCGACCACGTCGACCTCTACCAGTTGCACCTCAACGACCTGCCGGTGCCCGCCGCGCTCGACCTCGTCGACACCCTGGAGGGCCTCGTCGCCCAGGGCAAGATCCGGGCGTACGGGTGGAGCACCGACTTCCCGGCCTCGGCGCGGGCGTTCGCCGAGGCGGGCGCGCACTGCGCGGCGATCCAGCACGACCAGTCGGTGCTGAAGGACAACGCGGCGATGTTCGCCGTCTGCGCCGAGCTGGACCAGGCCAGCCTCAACCGGGGGCCGCTCGCGATGGGCCTGCTCACCGGCCGCTACCAGGGCAGCCCGGCGGCGCTGGGCGGCGACGACGTGCGCGGGAAGGCCCCGGAGTGGCTTGACTGGTTCACCGACGGCCGGCCGACGCCGCAGTGGGCGGCCCGGGTCGCCGAGGTGCGCCAGGCGCTGACGGCCGACGGCCGTACGCTCGCGCAGGGTGCGCTGGGGTGGCTGCTGGCCCGAAGCGACCGGACGCTGCCGATCCCCGGGTGCCGCACGGTGGCCCAGGCGGAGGAGAACTTCGCCACGCTCGCCCTGGGCCCGCTGCCGGCCGACGCCTTCGCGGAGGTGGAACGCCTCCTGGCCGACCTGCGCCCGACCAGCGTCGGAAGCTGATCCGCTGGCGGGTCGGTGTCGGGAGCTGACCGGCCGGGCAGCGCCGTGAGGTGAGCGGGCTCCTTCATCCCGCTCACCGCATCCAACCACCCTCCCGTGCCCGAAGATGGGGGCATGCGGATCCTCCTGGCCGGCGCGTCCGGCTTCCTGGGCACCCGGCTGGCCGACCACCTCACCGCGGACGGCCACCGGGTGACCCGCCTGGTCCGGCGGCCGGCGCGCACCGGCGACGAGCGGCAGTGGAGCCCGACGGCCGCGCAGCTCGACCCGGCGGTGGTCGCCGACGCCGACGCCGTGGTCAACCTGGCCGGCGCGGGCGTCGGTGACAGGCGGTGGAACGACGCGTACCAGAGGCTGATCAGGTCCAGCCGGGTCGACTCGACCACCACCCTCGCCATCACGATCGCGGGCCTGCCGGCGGCCGACCGGCCGACGGTGCTGCTGAACGCCTCGGCCGTCGGCTGGTACGGCAACACGGGCGACCGGGTGGTCGAGGAGGACGCCCCGGCGGGCGAGGGCTTCCTCGCCGACGTGTGCCGGGTCTGGGAGGCGGCCACCCGTCCCGCCGAGGACGCCGGGGTGCGGGTCGTCCGGCTGCGCACCGGGCTGCCGCTGCACCGCGACGGCGGGCTGCTCAAGCCGCAGCTGCTGCCGTTCAGGCTGGGCATCGCCGGGAGGCTGGGCAGCGGGCGGCAGTGGCTGCCGTGGATCTCGATGGCCGACTGGCTGCGCGCGGCGCGGTTCCTGCTGGACCGCGACGACGTGGCCGGGGCGGTCAACGTCGTCGGCCCCGCCCCGGTCACCAACGCCGAGTTCACCCGGGAGCTGGCCCGCCAGGTGCGCCGCCCGGCGATCGTGCCGATCCCGGCGCTGGCCCTGAAGGTGGCCCTGGGCGGCTTCGCCCAGGAGGCGCTCACCAGCGCCCGGGTGCTGCCCGCCGTCCTGACCCGGGCCGGCTTCGCGTACCACCACCCGGACCTGCCGAGCGCCCTGCACGCCGCCCTCAACGACTGAAAGGAAGGGCCCCCTGCTAACGCTTTCTGCATAGCAGGGGCCCCCTGCAATCAAGCGGGTCAGCAGCCGAGCACCCAGTAGCCGGGGGCGGTCTGCTTCAGCGTCGACGTGTAGAAGACGTTGTAGAGGCCCATCCGCTGGTTGCTGCCGAGGGCGTACGCGTAGCCGCCCGACTGGTAGGCGCGCCCGGCGGCGACGTGGGCGTAGTTGCTGGCGGTGACGCACGTGGGCGACCCGGTCGGGGCGGGCGACGCGGTGGGCGAGGCCGTCGGCGAGGCCGTGGGCGACGCGGTGGCCGTCGGGGTCGGGCTGGGCGACGCGCCGCCGCCGTCGAGGCCGAAGAAGAGCGCGTCGCGGTACGTCGAGCAGATCGTGTCGAGGAAGTACGCCGCCGCGGCGCCGCACTGGTCGACGCCGGCGCCGGGGTCGACGGGGGTGCCGTGGCCCATCCCGGCGACCCGGTAGAGACGGATGGCGTCGTCGCCGTACACCTCGAGGCTGGTGCCGGCGGGCAGCGACGCCGTGCCGGTGGGGGTCTGCGCCACGCCGAGCACGTTGGTCCACTGGTCGCGCGACTCGACGGCGTTGGCCGGCACGACCGTACTGTCGGAGGTGCCGTGCCAGATGGCCACCCGGGGCCGGCGGCCGGCGTAGCCGGGGTACGCGGCCCGGACGAGGTCGCCCCACACGGTGGGGGTCTTGTCGACCCCGCTGTACTGGCAGACGCTGGTGGAGGCGGGCGGCGAGCAGCGGTAGGGCAGGCCGGCGATGACCGAGCCGGCGGCGAACAGCTCCGGGTACGCGGCGAGCATGACCGAGACCATCGCCCCGCCCGCCGACAGCCCGCTGATGGCGATGCGGCTGCCGTCGAGGCCGTAGGTGGTCTTCGCGTACGCGACCATCTGCGCGATCGACGCCGCCTCGCCCTGGCCCCGGGCGATGTCGCCTTCGGTGAACCAGTTGAAGCAGCTCAGCGCCTGGTTGGCGGCGGACTGCTGCGGCACGATCAGGGCGAACTTCCACTGGTCGGCGTACTTCTGCCAGCCGGAGTTGGCGACGTAGCCGGCGGCGTTCTGGGTGCAGCCGTGCAGCAGGACGACGGCGGGCGCGTTGGCCGGGAGGCCGTCGGGCCGGTAGGCGTACATGGCGAGGTTTCCGGGGTTGACGCCGAAGCCGGTGACCTGGGTGAGGGTGGCGGCCCGGGCGGGCGCGGCGACGACGGCGACCAGGGCCGCCGCGGCGAGCGCGGCCCCGGCGACCGCCCCGGCGAGCCGGGTGAGCGAAGTGGTGGAGCGGCGCACGACGACCTCCTGTCGCGGATTGTGAACTGAGTCACTTCCGAGTTGCCGCGAGGTTACGTCCGCGTTTCCTCCCGCCGACATGGCCGCCGGTCACACATTCGCGTCCGTCGACGTGTGCCCGTGTCGCCCCGGCGTGCCCAGATCCGGTTGGTAACGTCCGCTGCGTGCCGTCCTCCCCGCCCCCGGCCGCCGGAACTCCCCCCGCCCCCGCCGTCGCCCCCGGCCGCCGCCGCGACCGGCGCGCCGACGCGCTCTTCGCGGTGGCCGCGCTGGCCCTCGCCGGCTGGGTCACCAGCGGGCTGTGGCTGGGCCCCGACCAGCGGGTGATCACCGTCAACTCCAGTGACCAGGCGCTGTTCGAGTGGCTGCTCGCCTTCGGCGGGCACGCGCTGACCCACGGGCAGAACCCGCTCTTCACGACCCTGCTCAACGTCCCCGACGGGGTGAACCTCGCGGTCAACACCTCGATCACCGTGTACGCGGCCGTGTTCGCGCCGCTGACGTACCTGATCGGGCCGCCCGCGACGTTCCTGGTGATCCTGACCCTCAACCTCGCCGCCACCGCGCTGGCCTGGTATCTGCTGCTGTCCCGGCAGCTCGTGCGCAGCCGGCTCGCGGCGGGCGTCGGGGCGCTGTTCGTGGCGTACTCCCCCGGGATGGTGTCGCACGCCAACGCCCACCTGAACTGGACCGCCGGGTGGCTGGTGCCGCTGCTGCTGTGGCGGGTGTTCGCGCTGCGCGAGCCGGGGCGCTGGCTGCGCAACGGCGTCGTGCTCGGCGTCACCGTCGCGGTCGCCTTCTCCATCGCCGCCGAGGGGCTGTTCTTCACCGCCCTCGCGCTCGGCGTGTTCCTGCCGATCTGGGCGCTGCACCCCGACCGGCGGGCGCAGGCCCGCGCCGCGTTGCCCGCCTTCGCGCGCGGGCTGGGCGTGACCGCGCTGACCGCCGGGGTGCTGCTGGCGTACCCGCTGTGGCTGCACTTCGCCGGCCCGCAGCGCTTCCACGGCACCGGGTTCGACCCGGTCATCCACGCCGAGGACATCGCCGCGTACGGGGCGTACCCGCGCCGGTCCCTGGCGGGCGAGGCGGGGCTGGGCACCTCGCTCGCGCCCAACCCGACCGAGGAGAACTCGTTCTTCGGGGTGCCGCTGCTGCTGCTCGCCGCCGGCTGCCTGGGCTGGCTGTGGCGGCGGGACCGGGCCCTGCGGGCCACCCTCGCCGCCCTCGGCGGCACCGCCGTGGTGTTCGCCGTGCTCTCCTGGGGGCCCCGGGCCAAGTGGGCCGGCCGGCACACCGACACCCCGCTGCCGTTCCTGCTGCTCGACAACCTGCCGGTGGTCAACGCCGCCCTGCCCGCCCGGCTGGCCCTGATCGTGGCCCCGGTGCTCGGGGTGCTGCTGGCGTACACCGTCGACCGGCTGCGGGCCGACCCCCCGCGCCGCCGGGCCGCGCGGGCCGCCTGGGGGCTCGGCCTCGCGGCGGCGCTGCTTCCGCTGCTGCCCACGCCGCTGTTGACCAGGGTCCGCGAGCCGGTGCCGGCGTTCATCACCGCCGGCACCTGGAAGGAGTACGTCTCCCCGGGCGGGACCCTCACCCCGCTGCCGCTGACCCTCGACGTGACTCCGGACGGGCAGCGCTGGCAGGCGTACGCGCTCGCCCACCGGCAGGGTGAGTTCCGCCTCCCGGCGGGGTTCTTCCTCGGCCCCGGCGGCCCGGACGGCCGGGGCCGGATCGGGCCGCCGCCGCGCACCTTCGACACGCTGATGGACCAGGCCGGCCGCACCGGGCTCGTCCCGATCGTCACCGAGGGCAGCATCCGGCTCTCCCTGGCCGACCTGCGGTACTGGGGGGTCGAGGTGGTGGTCCTCGCCGACCGGGTGGAAGGCGCGAAGTACGACCTCGACGAGGACGCCCTGCGCCGCACCGCCACCGCCCTGCTCGGCCCACCGCAGCGCGTCGACGACGTGTGGCTGTGGCGGGTGCCACCGGCCTGACCGGCGGGTACGGGACTAGGCTGGTGGGCGTGACCGCGACGATTCCGGGGCTGACCGCCGTCCGTGCAGGGGTGCTCGACTACCAGGCCGCGTGGGACGAGCAGCGGCGGCTGCACGAGGCGGTGGTGGCAGGCGAGCGCGGCGACACGGTGCTGCTGCTGGAGCACCCGAGCGTCTACACGGCCGGCAAGCGCACCGAGCCGTGGGACCGGCCGCTGGACGGCACCCCCGTCGTCGACGTGGACCGCGGCGGCAAGATCACCTGGCACGGCCCGGGGCAGCTCGTCGGCTACCCGATCGTGAAGCTGCCCGACCCGGTCGACGTCGTTGCGTACGTGCGCCGCACCGAGCAGTTGCTGATCGACGTCTGCGCCGAGTTCGGCCTCGCCGCCGACCGGGTCGAGGGGCGCAGCGGCGTCTGGGTGCCCGAGGACGACCGGGGCCCGGCCCGCAAGGTCGCCGCCATCGGCATCCGGGTCGCGCGCGGGGTCACCCAGCACGGCTTCTCGATCAACTGCGACTGCGACCTGACCTACTTCGACCGGATCGTGCCCTGCGGCATCCGCGACGCCGGGGTCACCTCGCTCACCGCGGAGCTGGGCCGCCCGATCACCGTGGCCGACGTGCTGCCGGTGGTGGAGCGCCACCTGCCCACGCTGGTCACGCTCTAGGCACGGGTCACGCTCTAGGCTCGGCGGGTGCAGATCGACCTCGTCACCCTCGTCGTCGCCGAGTACGACCCGGCCATCGCCTTCTTCACCGAGGTCCTCGGCTTCGAGCTGATCGAGGACTCCCCCGCGCAGACCACCGACGGCCGCCCGAAGCGGTGGGTGGTGGTCCGCCCGCCGGGCGCGCAGACCGGCCTGCTGCTGGCCCGCGCCGACGGCGAACGGCAGGAGGCGGCGGTCGGCGCCCAGACGGCCGGGCGGGTCGGCTTCTTCCTGCGGGTCGACGACTTCGACGCCGCCCATCGCCGTCTCGCCGACGCGGGCGTGGAGTTCCTCCGGCCGCCGCGCGCCGAGCCGTACGGCCGGGTGGCCGTCTTCCGCGACATCGCCGGCAACCCGTGGGACCTGCTCGGCCCCTGATGCGGGCCCCCGGCGCGGCGCGGGTCGGCGCGAATCGGGCGTCTGCGCGGCGGGTCCCGGGCCGCAACGCTATGCACTCAACGTGACCGACGCCCTCCCACCCACACCCCGTTCCCTCCCCTTTGCTCTGCACCCACATGCGCAGCGGTAACGGATGGTGGCCGTTGCGTATGTGGGTGCAGAGCAAAGGGCCGGAAGCGGGTCTTGTGGGGTGGGGAAGGTAGGCCAGGTCAGCAGCCTCAACCTGAGGCGCGGCCGGGATGGCCGCACCTCAGGAGCCCGGGCGCGTCACTCAGGGTCACATGGGCCGCGAGATCGGCGAGTCGTCACCGTGGGTAGCCGCCAGGCGGGGCGGGCGCGTCAGGGGGTGAGGCGGTGCAGGTCGCGGGGGAAGGCCGTGACCTCGCGGACGTTGGCCGCGCCGACCAGGCGGGCGACGAAGCGAGCGCGGCCCGGAACCCGGCCACCGCCGCCGCCGCGACGCGCAGCGCCGCCGACCGACGCGGATGGCGCAGGGCGACGGGGGCGTGGTCGAGCTGGGTGGGCAGGGTCGCCGCCAGCGCCGTTCTTCCCGCAGCTCGGGAGGGTCTTCGCGCGCCGTCGCCAGACCGCCTCGCAGCGTTCGGCGGCTCTCTGGACTGGCGGGGCGGCGCGCTACTCGGCTCCGTCGCAGCTTTGCGGGCACGCTAGCAGCCGGACGCGACGGTGTAACGGGGTTTACGGCGATCGCGGTGGGCGGGGTCACAGGAAACGGGAGGTGACGGGCGTCGCGTCCCGTTCATCGACGGCCGCCGTCGGGCGTAGGCTCGGTTTTGTGACGATCGAGCACGCCGCGTCGACGACGCCGACGACGACCGAGCAGCCGACGACCAGCCCCGCCTCGCGTACCGCGACGGTCGCCCCGGAGGGGCGACGCCTGCTGCGCATCGAGGCGCGCAACGCCGAGACGCCGATCGAGCGCAAACCGCCGTGGATCAAGGTGAAGGCCAAGATGGGGCCGGAGTACACCCAGTTGCGCGGGCTCGTCTCGCGCGAGGGGCTGCACACCGTCTGCCAGGAGGCCGGCTGCCCCAACATCTACGAGTGCTGGGAGGACCGGGAGGCCACCTTCCTCATCGGCGGCGACCAGTGCACCCGGCGCTGCGACTTCTGCCAGATCGACACGGGCAAGCCGGCCGAGTTTGACGCCGACGAGCCGCGCCGGGTCGCCGAGTCGGTGGTGTCGATGGGCCTGCGGTACGCCACGATCACCGGCGTCGCCCGCGACGACCTGCCCGACGGCGGGGCCTGGCTGTACGCGGAGACGGTGCGCCAGATCCACGCCCTCCAGCCCGGCTGCGGGGTGGAGCTGCTGATCCCCGACTTCAACGCGGTCCCCGAGCAGCTCGCCGAGGTGTTCGGCGCGCGCCCGGAGGTGTTGGCGCACAACGTCGAGACGGTGCCGAGGATCTTCAAGCGGATCCGGCCGGCGTTCCGCTACGAGCGGTCGCTGGACGTGATCCGCCAGGCCCGCGCCGACGGGCTGGTCACCAAGAGCAACCTGATCCTCGGCATGGGCGAGGAGCGGGCCGAGGTGTCCCAGGCGCTGCGGGACCTGCACGACGCCGGCTGCGAGCTGATCACCATCACGCAGTACCTGCGCCCGTCGCCCCGGCACCACCCGGTGACCCGGTGGGTCAAGCCGGAGGAGTTCGTGGAGCTGCGCGAGGAGGCCGAGGAGATCGGCTTCGCCGGGGTGATGAGCGGGCCGCTGGTGCGCTCGTCGTACCGGGCCGGGCGGCTCTACCGGCAGGCCCTCGACGCCCGCGGGGCCGTCCGCGCCTGACCCGCGACGCCGTGCGCGCCCGGGCGACGCCCCACGGGCGCTAGATCCACCTGTTCGGATGATGTCCCAACAAACGGGGCGGCTATTGCCATCGATACGTCGATGGTGGTGAATTTAGTCATGCCCCTGCCGCACACCGTCATCATCGGCGCCGGTCCCGCCGGCCTCACCGCCGCGTACGAGCTGACTCGACGCAACGCCCCCGTGGAGGTGGTGGAGGCCGACGACGTCGTGGGCGGGATCAGCCGCACCGTCGAGCGGGACGGGTGGCGGTTCGACATCGGCGGGCACCGGTTCTTCACCAAGGTCGCCCGGGTCGAGGAGTTCTGGCACGAGGTGCTGCCCGACGGCGACTTCCTGCTGCGTCCCCGGATGAGCCGGATCCACTACCGGGGCAAGCTGTTCGACTACCCGCTGCGGGCCGGCAACGCGCTGGGCAACCTGGGCATCGTCGAGGCGGTGCGCTGCGTCGGGTCGTACGTGTGGGCGCGGCTGCGGCCACCGGCGGACCAGAGCCACTTCGAGGGCTGGGTGTCGGCCCGCTTCGGCACCCGGCTGTACCGGATGTTCTTCAAGACGTACACGGAGAAGGTCTGGGGTTTCCCGGCCACCGAGCTGCAGGCGGACTGGGCGGCCCAGCGGATCCGCAACCTGTCCCTGGCCGGCGCGGTGCGCAACGCGCTGCTGCCCCGCCGGGCCCGCGCCGACATCACCAGCCTGATCGAGGAGTTCCAGTATCCGAAGCTCGGCCCGGGGATGATGTGGGAGCGCTGCGCCGAGCTGGTCGTGAAGGCCGGCGGCACGGTGACGATGGGCACCTCGGTGACGCGGGTGCACCGGGCCGACGGCCGGGCGGTCGCGGTGACAGTGGCGGGCCCGGACGGCGAGCGCCGCGTCGAGGCCGACCACGTGATCTCCAGCATGCCGCTGCCGGAGCTGGTGCGGGCCGTGGACCCGCCGGCCCCGTCGCCGGTGCTGGCCGCCGCCGACGCGCTGCGGCACCGCGACTTCCTGACGGTGGCGCTGGTGGTGCCGGCCGACGCCGGGTTCCCCGACAACTGGATCTACGTGCACACCCCGGGGGTACGGGTGGGCCGGATCCAGAACTTCGGCTCCTGGTCGCCGTTCCTGGTGCGGGACGGGTTCACCTGCCTCGGGCTGGAATACTTCGTCGACGAGGGCGACGACCTGTGGGAGTCGGCCGACGACGACCTGGTCACCCTGGGCACGGCCGAGCTGGAGGCGCTCGGGCTGGTCCGCCCCGGCGCGGTCTCGGCCGGGTACGTGGTGCGGATGCCGAAGGCGTACCCGGTGTACGACTCCGGGTACGAGCAGGCCGTCGAGATCATGCGCGACTGGCTGGCCGAGGCGCTGCCGAACGTGCACCCGGTGGGCCGCAACGGCATGCACCGCTACAACAACCAGGACCACTCGATGCTCACGGCGATGCTGACCGTGGAGAACATCCTCGACGACGCCGGCCACGACGTGTGGGAGGTGAACGTGGAGGAGGAATACCACGAGCAGGCGGGCGCGTCGTCGGCCGGCGGGCGGCACGGCACGGGCCGGGCCGCCCCGGTGCTGCCCCGCCGCCCCTGACTCCCGGGCGCGGATCAACGGGGCGGGCGGCGACCACCTAGACTCTGCGGCATGGCGAAGCCCCAGGAGAAGGTCTCGTTCGGCCAGCGGCTGAAGCAGATCGGGATGGTGTTCCAGTTCACCGCCAAGCAGGACAGGTGGTTCGCTCCGCTGGCCGCCGGCGCGGTGCTGATCCCGCTCGCGCTGACCGTGGTCGCGGTGCTCCTCTGGGGCTGGCTGTGGCTGCCGCTGGGCATCCTGGTCGCGCTGCTCGCGCTGCTGATCGTGCTCAACCTGCGGTCCAACAAGGCGATGATGAACGCCGCCGAGGGGCAGCCCGGCGCGGCGGCGCAGATCATGGAGAGCATGCGCGGCGACTGGCGGGTGTCCCCGGCGGTCAGCGCGACCACGCAGATGGACATGGTGCACCTGGTGATCGGCCGCCCCGGCGTAATCCTGCTGGCCGAGGGCAACCCGCAGCGGGTCCGCGGCCTGCTGGGGCAGGAGAAGCGGCGGCTGGCCAAGGTGATCGGCTCCGCGCCGTTGCACGACTACGTGATCGGTCAGGGCGAGGGTGAGCTGCCGATCCGCAAGCTGCGGATGACGCTGATGCGGCTGCCGCGCGCCCTCAGCGGCAAGGACGTCAACGCCCTCGACAAGCGGCTCAAGGCGCTCACCGCCCGCCCGCAGATGCCCAAGGGCGCGATCCCGAAGAACATGCGCCCGCCGCGCGGCGCGTTCCGGCAGACCCGGGGCCGCTAACGCCCGGCCCGGTTGCGGCCCTGCCGGCCCGGCTCGCGGCGATCAGCGGCTGCGTGGCGCGGCGGCGATCACCGCACCGGTGAGGCGGTCGTGCAGGCCGCGGCGGTGCTCGTCCATGATCAGGGCCGGGACGACCAGGGCGAGCAGGAGCCCGCGCAGCAGCGCCCGGGCCAGGCCGATCCGGCCGCCGTCGGCCCAGGACAGGCAGCGGATCCGGGTGACGTACATGCCGGGGGTCTGTGCGAACAGGCCGAGGAAGAAGCCGTACTCGACGATCAGCACCGCGACGGGGGCCCAGCCGTCGCGGACCGGGTCGGCGAAGAAGTTGGACACCAGCAGGCAGAGCACCCAGTCGATCACCAGGGCGCCGAACCGGCGACCCAGGGTGGGCGGCACGAACGCGGGGTCGACGGCGGGCGGCGCGGGAGGCTGCGGCATGGTCACGACCGCCAAGGGTAGTCAGGGACGGGTACGTGGCCGGAAGCCCCGTCGTCGAACCGGGCAAAGAGTGTCGTTCTGCGGCACATCGCCGCGCCGGGTATCGTCCGAACGGACATCGGACGGCGACTGACCGGCGCTTATGACGCAGCGCGAGCGACGTAACACGACAGAAACACAGCAGATACGGCCGGGCAACCGCACGGTCATAGCGTCGCCAACAGCCAGCCACCCGTGGACGTGCCAGGAGGACGTGTGTTCGCCAATCCCGAGGAACTGCTGCGATACCTCAAGAACGAGGACGTGAAGTTCGTCGACGTACGTTTCTGTGACCTGCCCGGCGTGATGCAGCACTTCAACCTGCCGGTGGAGTCCTTCGACGACAGCGTCTTCAACGACGGCCTCGCCTTCGACGGGTCGTCGATCCGCGGCTTCCAGGCGATCCACGAGTCGGACATGCTCCTGCTCCCGGACGTCGCGACCGCCTTCATCGACCCGTTCCGCGCGCAGAAGACCCTCGCGCTCAACTTCTTCATCCACGACCCGTTCACCCGCGAGGCCTACTCGCGGGACCCGCGGAACGTGGCGAAGAAGGCCGAGGCGTACCTCGCCGCGAGCGGCATCGCCGACACCGCCTACTTCGGCGCCGAGGCGGAGTTCTACATCTTCGACTCGATCCGCCACGAGACCTCGGCCCACCAGTCGTTCTACTACATCGACTCGATCGAGGGCGCCTGGAACACCGGCCGCGAGGAGCCGGGCGGCAACCGCGGCTACAAGACCGCGTACAAGGGCGGTTACTTCCCGGTCCCGCCGGTCGACCACTACGCCGACCTGCGCGACAGCATGGTCCGCCGCCTGGTCGAGGCCGGCTTCACCGTGGAGCGCTCGCACCACGAGGTCGGCACCGCCGGCCAGTCGGAGATCAACTACAAGTTCTCCACCCTGCTGCACTCGGCCGACCAGCTCCAGCTCTTCAAGTACCTGATCAAGAACGAGGCCTGGACCAACGGCAAGACCGCGACGTTCATGCCGAAGCCGCTCTTCGGCGACAACGGCTCGGGCATGCACACCCACCAGAGCCTGTGGCTCAACGGCGAGCCGCTGTTCTACGACGAGACCGGCTACGCCGGCCTGTCGGACACCGCCCGCTGGTATATCGGTGGCCTGCTGCACCACGCCCCGTCGCTGCTGGCGTTCACCAACCCGACGGTCAACTCGTACCGTCGCCTGGTGCCCGGCTACGAGGCCCCGGTGAACCTGGTCTACTCGCAGCGCAACCGCTCCGCCTGCACCCGCATCCCGGTGACCGGCAGCAACGCGAAGGCCAAGCGCGTCGAGTTCCGCGTGCCGGACCCGTCGAGCAACCCGTACCTCGCCTTCTCCGCGATGATGATGGCCGGCCTCGACGGCATCAAGAGCAAGATCGAGCCGCCGGCGCCGATCGACAAGGACCTGTACGACCTGCCGCCGGAGGAGTGGGGCTCGGTCAAGCAGGTTCCGGGCTCGCTGCCCGAGGTACTCGACGCCCTCGAGGCCGACCACGACTACCTGCTCGACGGCGGCGTCTTCACGCCGGACCTGATCTCCACCTGGGTGGAGTGGAAGCGGGCCAACGAGGTCGACCCGGTGCGCCTGCGCCCGACCCCGCACGAGTTCGCCATGTACTTCGACTGCTGAGCACTGCGGACTGCTGAGAACTGCGGACTGCTGAGCCCTCGGGCCGGCACCTCCTTCAGCACCGGCCGGGCCGGTTCCGCCGCACGCGGAACCGGCCCGGCCGCTTCGCGTCTGCCCGCGGGACAGGCGCGCAGGCGGACCGGGCAGGGGCGGGCGGGGCCGGGCAGGCGGGCGGGCGGGCGGGCGGGGCACGGCAATCGACCGCCGGGGAGTTCCGGGTGGCACAGGGGCTGAGACCGCCTAGGGAGCTGAGTCGTTTACGACATCACCCGGCTGCGGGCCCACCCGACACCGTGATGTCCGAGCCCAACCGAGACCGTGCTGTCCGAACCCACCCGACGCCTCGACGTCCGAGCCCACCGACGCCGTGATGTCGCCGATGACTCAGCTCCCTAGGGGCCGCACGGAGCCTTGCCATCCCCGTCCCCGCCGATTTCGCCATCGTCGCCCACGCCGCTGTCTCCGCCACCTCCACCTCCGCCGCCGCTTGCACCGCCACCGCCACCGCGCCGACCGCCGGTGGCGCGAACCGCCGCCAGCGTCGCCACTGCCGCCAGCGTCAGCAGCAGCGCCGTCATCGCGATCGCGCCCGGGGCCTTCGTGGAGCGGGCCAGGTTGGTGCCGTCGGGCAGGACGAGGACGGCGGCCACCGCGCTGGGCAGCACGAACCACGTGGTCCGGGCCGGTCGGATCACCGAGATGGCCAGCAGCGTCAGCGGCCAGGTGGCGTACCAGGGGTGGAAGACCGGCGAGAGGGCGACGGTGGCGGCCAGCGCCAGCCCCGCCCCGAGCAGCGCCACCCGGGGCCGGGCCGCCGCCGGGGCGCCCGCCCCGTGGGGTACGGCGTCGAGCCGGCGCAGCGACCGCCACGCCCAGCACCACAGGGCCACCAGTGCCGCCGCGAGCAGCAGCAGGCCGGCGGCCCGGGTCACCGGCACGGCGTCGGGCCGCCGCCCGGCCCACTCCCCCGCGTAGTCGACGACGAAGCCGACTGCCGTCGGCGGTGACGTCCACTGCGCGGAGTCGCCGCTGCGGGCCAGCCCCTCGACCCAGCCCAGGCCCAGCCCGGACGCCACGGAGGTCACCAGTAGCGCGGCGAGGACGCCGCCGGCCAGCAGGGCCCCGGCGCGCAGCAGCGCCCGCCAGGTGCACCGGCCCCGCACGGCGGCCAGCGCCGCGAACGGCAGCACCACCACGGCGGTCGCCTTGACGGCCACGGCCAGCCCGAGCAGCACCCCGGCCAGCAGCAGCACCCCGGCTGGCAGGGTCTGCCCGGCAGACGGTGGCCCGGGTGGCGAGGGCGGCCTCGCCCACCGGCGGACCAGCATCAGCAGGCCGGCCAGCAGCAGGCCGAGGGCCACCGCGTCGTTGTGCGCCCCGGCCACCAGGTGCACCCCGACCAGGGGCGCGGCCAGCGCCAGCCAGGCGGCCCGCCGGACCGGCACGCCCGCCGCGCGGGCCAGCCCCGGCAGGCAGTACGCGGCCAGCAGCACGCCCGCGACGGCGTACAGCCGCAGGAGCGCGACGGCACCGGCGAGCCCGCCGCCGACGGTCACCGCGAGCGCGGCGAGCAGCACGAACAGCGGCCCATAGGGCGCGGGTGTGTCCCGCCAGATCGGGGCGACCGAGTCCAGCCACGGGCAGCCAGCCGCCGCCACCCCCAACCGGTACGGGTCGCGCCCGTGCGCGTACGACCAGCCCTGGCAGGCGTACGAGTAGACGTCGCGGCTGCCCAGCGGCGGCGTCGCCAGCAGCGGCAGCAGCCATCCCCCGGCGGTCGTGTACGCCCACCGGCCCGACGGGGCGCCGTCGCGCAGCGCCCACCACGCCCCGACCATCAGCGCGGTGCCGGCCAGCCAGCAGCCCAGCACCGCCGGCCCGTGCGGGCCCCGCCACACCTGCGCGGGCGTGCCGCCGGTCAGGTCGGGCAGCGCCCCGCCCAGCCAGCCGGCGACGGCGAGCAGAGCGGCACCGAGCAGTCCCGCCCAGCGGGCGACGACGGCCACCGGCACACCCTTCGCTCAGTCGGCTCCCCGGATGGCGGGGTCCGGCGCGCGGTCCGCCCTGGCCGACCGTACCAACCGCACGGCCGCCCAGATCAGCAGAAGCGTCATCAGCGGGGCACCGGGCAGCTTCGTGTACCGGGCCAGCCCGGTGCCGTCCGGCAGGATCAGGAACGCCGAGACGAGCGCCACGACGATGTACCAGCGGGCGGGGCGGACGGTCGTCGCGGCGAGCACGGTCAGCGGCCAGATCCAGTACCAAGGGTGCACGACCGGGGACATCGCCACCATGGCGGCCAGCGCGAGGCCGGCGTGCCACAGCGGCTCCCGCGTGCGGGCCCGCAACCAGAGCCAGAGCAGCAGCCCGGCGAGCACCACCACGCCGAGCGCCCGAGCCACGGGCAGCGCGTCGACGTGCGCGCCGAAGAGCAACGCGACGTACCCGGCGGTCTGCCCCACGGCGGTGGGCGGCGAGGTCCAGGCGATCGCGTCGCCGCCCTTGGACAGCCCGCCGACCCAGCCGAAGTCCAGCCCGCCAGCGAAGGTCACCCCGACCACGGTGGCGACCGCACCGGCGACGACCCACCCGCCGTCGCGCAGCAGCGTGCGGATCCGGTACGGCCCGGACATGGCGGCCAGCGCGGCGAACGGGATCACCACCACGCCGGTGATCTTGATGGACACGGCCAGCCCGAGCAGCACCCCCCCGGCCAGCATCGGCCCGGGGCGGCCCGGCCGGGCGGCCACCACGGCCAAGCCGGCGACCAGCAGGCCGACCATCAGCGCGTCGTTGTGCGCCCCGGCCACCAGGTGCACGCCGATGAGCGGGCTGGCCAGCGCCAGCCACAGCGCCCGCCCGACGGGGACCCCGCAGCGGCGGGCCAGCACCGGCAGGCAGGCGGCGGTCAACGCCAGCCCGGCCACGGCGAACAACCGGAACAGCACGATGCTCGCGGTCAGCGACCCGGTCGCCTTCACCACCGCGCCGGCGAGCACCACGAACAGGGGACCGTACGGGGCCGGGGTATCCCGCCAGATGTACGAGATGGTGTCCAGCCACGGGCAGGGCAACGCCGACACGCCCTGCTCGTAAGGGCTGATGCCGTTGGCGAAGCTGGCCCCCTGGCACGCGTACGCGTACACGTCGCGGCTGGCCATCGGTGGCGCGACCAGCAACGGCAGCAGCCAGAGCCCGGCGGTGACGAGGGCCCAGCGCGCGGACGGCGGGCCGTCGCGCAGTGACCACCAGGCCCACGCCATCAGCGTGGTCCCCACCAGCCAGGCCACGATGATCAGCGGCCCGTGCGGGCCCTGCCAGATGCTGACCGGGGTGGGGCGCAGGTCGCCGCCGGGGAACGCTCCACCGAGGAACCCGGACACGGCGAGCAGCAGGGAACCGGCCAACCCGGTCCAGCGCGCGAGGTGGTGAGGCACGCCATCATGCTGCCAGCCGATCGAACGCAACCGACGGCGGGCATCCGACCGGGAAGACATCACGAGCCTCGACGGGCTTCGCCGATTCTGCCATCTCACGTTCACGATCCCCGCCGCCAGACGCTACTCGCCCACTAGCCGGCAGTGACCTCCTCCCACAGCGCCAAAAGGCCTGGTGTCTCCTGAGCACAGGCCGCCACCAGGAAGAGCACGGCGTGTTTCGGCAACGGAGCGGGTTCTACCGGGCGGGCCGCACGCGCCCTGGCTGCCTCCTCCCATAGCGCAGCCAACCTGACATCGTCGCCGCCACACACGGCGCTCATCCGCTCCACCGCCTGCCAGGGCGGTGGTTGCTTACCGTTGAGCCACCGCTCCCACGAGGATCTGCTAAAGCTAGTCCGTGCACCCAGCCGAGTCAGGCTCAATTCAGAACGGTCTTTTAGAAGACGCAGATCGACCACCAAGATCTTTTCCGCTTCAGAGAGACCATCAGGCAACTTCCTCCACAAACCCCAGTCCCCCAGCTCGCAGCCAACACCTTACCAAGAATCAAGACATCCCTCAATGTCTCATGTTCTCTCGCCAGACTAGCGGGACACTCGCCATCCCGCCAGACTGTGACATGTCAGCGCACAACACAACCGACACTTCCAACCGGAAGCCGGCGGATAGACAAAACTTTGATAGACGCTGACAGCATTATCCCCACGAGGGAGAACGGAGCATTGACATGCCGAAGAATCGTCGGATAGCACTGGGAGCGGTGCTGCTCGCTGCCCCATTCATTCTCGCCGCGCCCGGCCCCGCGCAGGCACATGGATCCTGCGGAGAGGTACCTGGCCGGGGCGCAGGCTGCGTCAGCTCTTCCCACACCAGCGTCTCCGCGTGCGACGGGGCGGAGGATGGCTGGGGCGTCCGGACCTGGTACAAGACGAGCAATGGCGTCACGGACCACGTCGGCGACGCGAACGGCGCCAGCGACCCCTGCGGCAGCGAATCCCCCCTGGGTGGCGGCACCATCACCATGTTCCGGGTGTGCGCCGGTCCGAACGGCGCCGACACCTCTTGCACCCCGTGGTATAACGCCTAGCAAATCGCGCCCGCCGACGATCCATGGTTCGTCGGCGGGCGCGATCTGCTGATGGGCTATTACAGCAGGGGCCTGGACCCATCTATCCCCCAAGCCGCTTAGGCGGTCAGCAGTGGTTCACAGGTATGAGATCGCTAGAAACCAAGAAATCGCCTGGGGTACGGACCGTCACCTCGATCCGCCCGTCCGGCCCTGGGCGTAGGCAGCCATCTGCTCCGCGCAGGGATAGCCAGCGCGACCAGCGGATCCGGACCGGCACGTCGCCGGGCGCGTCAACGGTGAACCGGACGGCGGCCCGGTCGGAGTCGAGCAGCCGCCCCGGCGCGCCGACCAGCGGGGCGGGTTCCGTCACGGCGTACAGCCGCCAGGTGGCGTCCCGCCACACCTCCCGCAGGTACGGCTGACCGGCGGCGACGAGGGCGGCCTCCTGGCGGGCGTACCGGTCGGGCACGCTGTCGGGGGCGAGCGCGACGTAGGCGACGGCCTCCCGGCGCAGCCAGGCGGCGTACGCGTCGGCGGTGAGGTCGTCGCCGTAGAACAGGGGGTTGCGGGCGGTGTCGACCTGCCGCTCCCAGCCCCGGGCCAGCGGCACGGTGTCCGGCAGGTACGCCGACTCCCAGTGGTCGCGCAGCGGCACCACCTCGACCCGGCCCACCGGCTGCCGGCGGGCCAACTCGTCGGCCAGCGGCCGGTAGTACGCCGCCGCGCTCTCGGGCGAACCGGCGCGAGCGAGGTCGTTGGTCATCACCGGGTTCTGCCACCAGACGCAGGCGGCGAGCAGCCCGGCCAGCCACGGGCCGGGCAGCGGAGCGTATCCGGCGAGCAGGGGCAGCGCGAACAGCAGCGGCAGCCGCAGGGCGTTGGAGCCGATCGGGCTGGGCACGAGCTGCGCGGCGACCAGCAGCAGCACGGTCAGCGCGGCCCCGGCGCGCAGCACGCGGCGGCGGCGCGGCACCGCGAAGAAGACGACCACGGCGAGGGCCACGTTGATCCGCATCGACTCGGCGGTGAACGGCTGCGTGCCACCGTTGCCGAACAGCAGCGCCATCGGGGCGAGCGCGACCGCCGGGGCGAGGCACAGCATCAGGCTCTCGGCGAGCGGCCGGTCAGCCCGCCACCCGACGGGCAGCGCCCGCCCCGGCCCGGGGCCCCGGCGCAGGCTCGCCAGCAGCAGCGCCGCGCCGGCCAGGCCGGTGAACAGGCCGGCGACGGGGCTGGCCCAGGTGGCCAGCGCGGCGAGTAGCCCGGCCAGGGCCAGCCGCGCCGGGCGGGCCCAACCGCGTGGACCCACCGGGTCGGCACCGACCGCGCAGAGCGCGAGCAGCCCCAGCGCCAGCCCGACAGCGAACGTGACCCGACCGCTGACCAGGTTGCCGACCAGCACGATCGCCCCGAGGACTCCGGCGAGCTGCGGCCGGCGGGCCCGGTGCCGGGCGAACAGGTGGCCCAGCGCGGCGGCGGCGAGCACCGCGGCGACGGCCCCGAGCGGGCGGGGCCCGACCCAGGCGGCCAGCCGGGCGGTGAAGAGGCTGTAGCCGAACTGGTCGACCCCGCCGTACCAGCCGAGGTCGACCGGGGTGAAGCCGTGCCGGTCGGCGAACCCGGCCCGGGCGACCTGCGCGGCGAGGTCGGTGCCCATCGGCGGGGCGATCAGGTACGCCGCCGCGAGCAGCACCGCCGCGCCGGCCGCCACCACGGCAGGTGTTAACAGGGGTCCCCTGCTATGCAGAAAGTGATAAGAAGGGGCCCTTCCTTGCGCCTCAGGCATCGAGGACGCGTTCCATCGCCGCGCGGGAGCGGCGGCCGGTGCGCAGGTACTCGTCGAGGAACTCGCCCGGGTCGTCGCGGCCGAGCAGCCGCACCACCCCGGCCAGCTCCACGCCGTGCCGGGGGAGCTGGTCGCCGGCGCGGCCCCGCACCAGCATCAGCGCGTTGCGGACCTGCGCGGCGAGGGTCCAGCCGGCGGCCATCGCGGTGGCGTCCGCCGGGTCGACCAGGTCCGCGCCGGCCGCCGCCGCGAGCGCGTCAAGGGTACGCGTGCCGCGCAGCTCCGGCAGCCGGCCGGCGTGCCGGAGCTGGACCAGCTGCACCGCCCACTCGACGTCGGCGAGCCCGCCCCGGCCCAGCTTGGTGTGGGTGGCCGGGTCGGCGCCCCGGGGCAGCCGCTCGGTCTCCACCCGCGCCTTGATCCGGCGGATCTCGACGATCTGCTCCCGGGTGAGCCCGTCGGCGGGATAGCGGACGGGGTCGACCATCTTCTCGAACTCGGCCCCCAGGTCGGCGTCGCCGCAGACGAACCGGGCGCGCAGCAGCGCCTGCGCCTCCCACACCTTCGACCAGCGGGCGTAGTACTGGGCGTACGCGGCGAGGCTGCGCACGAGGGGGCCCTGCCGGCCCTCGGGGCGCAGGTCGGCGTCGACGCCGAGCGCCGGGTCGGGGGCGGGGGCGGCCAACAGCCGGCGCAGCTCCTCGGCGATGGCGTGGGCGGCGGCGCTGGCCGCGCCCTCGCCGGCCCCGGGAGGCGCGTCGTAGACGAAGAGCACGTCGGCGTCGGAGAGGTAGTTGGACTCGTACCCGCCGAGCCGGCCCATGCCGATGACGGCGAACCGCAGGCCGGGCAGGGCCGGTTGGGCGGCCCGGGCGGCGCGCAGCGCGGCGGCGAGGGTGGCGTCGGTGACGTCGGACAGGGCGGTGCCGACGGCGGTGACGTCGGCGAGGCCGACCGTGGCCCGCCCGTCGGCGTCGGGGCGGCCTGCGGCGGCGTCGGGGTCCCGCCCCGGGGCGCTCCGGTCCACGTCCCGGCCGGGGGTGGGGGCCAGCGAGCCGGCGCGGCTCAGCATGTCCGCGCAGGCGATGCGGACCAGTTCCCGGCGGCGCAGCGCGCGTACGGCACGGGTCGCCTCGACGGGGTCGTCGGCGTGCCGGGCCGCCGCGGCGGCGAAGCCCTCGCAGAGGACGGCGCGCGGGCGGGGGGTCAGCTCGTTCTCCTCGGCCAGCAGCCGCAGCGCCTCCGGCTCGCGGGCCAGCAGGTCGGCCGCGTACCGGGAGGAGGACAGGACGCGGGCGAGCCGGCGGGCCACCGGGCCGGAGTCGCGCAGCAGCCGCAGGTACCAGGGGGTGCCGCCGAGGGAGTCGGAGACCTGCCGGTAGTTGAGCAGCCCCCGGTCCGGTTCGGGTGCGTCGGCGAACTCGCTGAGCAGCACCGGCAGCAGGGTGCGCTGGATCGCGGCGGTGCGGCTCACCCCGCCGGTGAGGGCCTGGAGGTGGCGCAGCGCCCCGGCGGGGTCGGCGAAGCCGAGGATCTCCAGCCGGTGCCGGGCCGCCTCGGGGGTGAGCCGCAGCCCGTCGGCCGGCACCCGGGCCACCGACTCCAGCAGGGGGCGGTAGAGCAGCTTGGCGTGCAGCCGGCGTACCTCGGTGGCGTGGGTGACCCACTCGGCGCGGAACTCCTCGACGGCGCTGCGGCCCCGCGTGGCCGCGTAGCCGAGGGCGGCGGCGAGCCAGCGCAGGGCGGCCGGTTCGGTCGGCACGGTGTGGGTGCGGCGCAGGCCCTGGAGCTGGAGCCGGTGCTCGACGGCGCGCAGGAAGCGGTAGCCGCGCAGCAGGGCCTCCCCGTCGGCGCGGCCCACGTAGCCGCCGGCGACGAGGGCGCGCAGCGCGGGGATCGTCCCGGGCACGCGCAGCGCCTCGTCGCCGCGGCCGTGCACCAGTTGCAGGAGCTGGACGGCGAACTCGATGTCGCGCAGCCCGCCGGGGCCGCGTTTGATCTCGCGGTCCAGCTCCTTCGGCGGGATGTTGTCGATGATCTTCCGGCGCATCGACCGGACGTCGTCGACGGCCTCGGGCCGCTCGGCGGCGGTCCACACCAGCGGGGCGAGTTGGTCGATCCACTCCTGGCACAGCGCCAGGTCGCCGGCCGCCGGGCGGGCCTTCAGCAGCGCCTGGAACTCCCAGGTGCGGGCCCAGCGCCGGTAGTAGGCCAGGTGGCTGGCGAGGGTGCGCACCAGCGGGCCCCGGTTGCCCTCGGGGCGCAGCGCCGCGTCGACCGGCCAGGCGACCAGCCCGCAGACGTGGATCAGCCGGGTGGCGATGGTGGTGGCCGCCGGCAGCTCGTCGTCCTCGGCGCAGACGAAGATCACGTCGACGTCGGAGACGTAGTTGAGCTCGCCGCCGCCGCACTTGCCCATCGCCACCACGCCGAGGCGGGGCACGGCGGCGTCCTCGGGCAGCTCGCCGACCGCGATGTCGTACGCCGCCGCGAGGGTGGCGTCGGCCAGCGCGGACAGCGCGGCCATGGTCTGTTCCAGGGCCCGCCCGCCGGTCAGGTCGGCCGCCGCGATGCGCAGCAGGGCCAGCCGGTACGCCTGCCGCAGCACCGCGATCCGCTGGGTGGACGCGGTGAGGCGGGCGGCGGCGGCCAGGTCGAGCCGGCCCTCGGCGGCGGGGGCGAGCCCGTCGGGGTCGGTGGCGAGCACCGGCCACTGGTGGGGGTTGGCCACCAGGTGGTCGCCGAGGGCCGAGGACGCGCCGAGCACGGCGACGAGCCGCCGGCGCAGCCCCGGGTCGGCGTGCAGGGCGTCGAGCACGGCCGAGCCAGCGGGCCGGCCATCGCCGCCGCCGCTGCGGGCGCTGGCGGCGCTGCGGGCGCTGGCGGCGCTGCGGGCGCTGGCGGCGGAGGCAGTGCTGGCGGCGCCGGCGGCGGAGAGGGCGGTGGCGGCGCTGCCGTTGGCGGCGTCCGTCGGCCGGTCGCCGTCGCCGGTGCCCCCGGTGGCGCGGCGCTCGGCCTCGACGAGGCGGTGCAGCTGGCGCAGGGCGAGATCGGGGTCGGCGGCCCGGGACAGCGCGGCCAGCAGCTCGGCGGCCCGGTCGTCGACGGGCTCCTGCTCCTGCGGGTGCCACAGGTCGAGCCCGGCCGGGCCGAGCAGGTCGGCGGCGCGGGAGCCGTCGTCGGTGCCGAAGCCGTAGCGGGCCAGCCGGCCCCGCGCGGGTCTGCTCATCATCGGTCAGTGCCCCAGCAGCGGCAGGGGACGCCGGACGCTGTCGTCGCCCAGCTCGCCGAGGGCGAGGGCGGCGAACCGGATCGCGAACGGCTGCCACACCTCCTCGACGTCGGCCATCACCCGGTCGCAGGCGGCGACGACCAGCTCGGGGTCGTAGCCCAGCTCGTCGAGCAGGGCGGAGCCGGCCGCCCAGTCGGCGATCATCGCGGTGTCGCACTCGATGTGGAACTGGAGGCCCCAGGCCCGGTCGCCGAGCCGGAACGCCTGGTGCGGGTAGCGGGTGGAGGCGGCCAGCAGGGTCGCCCCGTGCGGCAGCTCGGTGATCTCGTCGGTGTGCCACTGGAGCACGTCGGGGATCAGCGGCACGTACCGGAACAGCGGGTCGGTCTCGGCGGCGTCGCGCCGGCCGACGACGGCGGGGCCGACCTCGGGCCCGGACGGGCTGCGCTCGACGAGGCCGGCGTGCGCGGTGGCGAGCAGCTGCGCGCCGAGGCAGACGCCGAGGGTGGGCACCCGGTGCCGGACGGCCTTGCGCAGCAGCCCCTCCAGCTTCGGGAACCAGGGTGCGCCGGGGGCGCCGTCGGGGCCCGGGTAGGCGTGCTGGTCGCCGCCGAGCACCACCAGCGCGACGTGCCCGTCCAGGTCGTCGGGGAGGTCGTCGCCGGCGTGCGGGCGCAGCACCCGCAGCTCCAGGCCCCCCTCCACCAGCCACTCCCCCAGTCGGCGGAGGTCGTCGGTCGGGTCGTTCTCGATCACCAGCGCGGTTCCCACGCCGTCGAGGCTATCGGGTACGTCGACGACGGCCCGGAACGCCTCGGCCCGCGCCGGCTGTCCGGTTCCCGTCGGGGCGGCCGGCGCGCGGGCCGGTGGGCCGGCCGGCGGCTAGGCTCTGCGGCTGTGATCGCCGACGACGCCGTGCCGCGCCCCGCCGCCGTGCTGCGCCCACCGGTCCTGCGCCCCGGCGACACGGTGCTGCTGGTGTCGCCGTCCGGGCCGACCCGGCCGGAGCGGGTGGCCCGGGGCGTGGAGCTGCTCACCGGCTGGGGGCTGCGGCCGGTGCCCGCCGCGCACGCGTACGCCCGGCGGGGCTACCTGGCCGGCGCGGACGAGCTGCGCGCCGCCGACCTGAACGCCGCGTTCGCCGACCCGCTGGTGCGCGGGGTGATCTGCACCCGGGGCGGCTACGGCGCGCAGCGCATCGTGGACGCCCTGGACATGGCGGCGGTGCGCCGGGACCCGAAGGTGGTGGCCGGGTTCTCCGACATCACCGCGTTGCAGCTCGCCCTGTGGCGGGGCGCCCGGCTGGCCGGCGTGCACGGCCCCGGCGCGGCCTGGGTGGACGAGCGCACCCCGCTGCGCTCCGCCGAGTCGCTGCACGCGGCGCTGATGACGACCGCGCCGGTCACCGTCGCCGCCGTGCCCGGCGAGGAGACCTTCGGGGTACGGGTGCCCGGTCGCGCCACGGGCACCCTGCTCGGCGGCAACCTGTGCCTGCTCGCCGCCACCCTCGGCACCTGGGACATGCCGGACCTGACCGGGGCGATCCTGCTGGTCGAGGACGTGCAGGAGCCCCCGTACAAGGTCGACCGGATGCTCACCCAGCTACGTCGGGCCGGGGCGCTGGACGGCCTGGCCGGGGTGGCCGTCGGGCAGTTCACCGACTGCGCGGACGGCTGGGACACCACGGTCGTCGACGTGCTGACCGACCGCCTCGGCGACCTCGGGGTGCCGGTCCTCGGCGGCCTGCCGATCGGCCACGGCCACGGCCAGCTCACCGTCCCCGTCGGCACCGGGGCCACCCTCGACGCCGACGCCGGAACCCTGACGGCCGCCCCCGCCGTCCACTGACCCCATCCACGCGATCTTGCACTTTCGGCCCGGGCAAAGGGCACGAAACACCCGTCCCGGGGGCCCGAAGTGCAAGATCGCGGTGAGTCGGGGCCGATTTTCAGCTCGCTGACAGGGTCGCCACGGCTCCGGCCCAGCTAGGTCAGTCACTGTCGGTGACGTCATCGCATCCGAGCAACGAGTCTGGAGGACACAGGATGTCCCGCAAGATGTCGAAGAAGCACGTGCTGGCCGGCCTCGCGGCGGCCGGCGTGCTCGGCGTGGGGATCGCGGCGCCGACCATCGCGTTCGCCGAGGAGGGCACTCCGTCGCCGAGCGCCAGCAGCAGCGAGCACACGGATCGGCAGCAGCAGCGGGCCGAGCGGCAGTCGGAGTTCGCCGAGGCGCTCGCCAAGGAGCTGGGCGTGTCCACCGACAAGGTGACCGCCGCCCTGGAGAAGGTCCGGGAGCAGCACAAGGCCGACCGGCCGGAGCGGGGCAAGCTCGGCGAGCGCGGCGAGCGGCCCGACGCCGCCGACCGGCAGGCCGCGCTGAAGGAGCGCCTGGCCCAGGCCGTCAAGGACGGCAAGCTGACCCAGGAGCAGGCCGACGCGATCACCAAGGCCGTCGAGGCCGGCGTCTTCCCCGGTGGGGGCGGCTTCCCCGGCGGCTGGGGCCGGGGCCACGACGGCCCGGCCGGCAAGTGACGCCGCGCGCCTGAGCAACACCAGGTCGCCCACGTGGCGGGGTCCGGAGCACTCCGACCCCGCCACGTCGGCGTCATGGCGCGCGGCGTTCACCGCCCGCCCAAGGCGGCGCGGCGGCGTTCACCGCCCCGCAGGCGGCGTGAAGACGCCGAAGTGGTTGCCGGACGGGTCGAGCAGGTGGGCGAAGGTGAGCCCGCTCGGCGCGCTGATCGGGGGCACCAGCACCCGGCCGCCGGCCGTCTCCGCCCGCTTGACGGCGTCGGCCACGTCCGCCACCTCGGCGTAGAAGATCGCGTAGTTCGGCGTGCCGCCGTCGGAGGCGCGGATCGCCCCGCCGATCCCCGCGCCGTCGGCCCCGCCGCCGGTCACCCGGTACGACCGGCCCGGCGCGCCCTGCTCGGCGAACTCCCAGCCGAACAGCTCGCCGTAGAAGCGCTCGGCCTCGTCCGGCCGGTCGGTGCCGATCTCGAACCAGGTGATCGCGTTGGTCGTGCTCATGGACTGCCTCCCGTTCGTCGCGCCGGCCCGTCGACCGGCGTCGGGACCCAGCCTCGCCCCGTGCCGCGACAGCGTCCTGTCGGTGTTTCCGACGGGGATCGCCGCGAGGGCTCGCGGCGCGGTCAGGCAAGGGTGAGCTGACGGACGACCTGGCGCGGGATGTCCAGCGCGTCGGGGCGCAGCTCCCGGGTCACCGGCTCGGCCAGCGCGGTCACCGAGGAGATCCGGTCGAGGCGGAACGCGCGCGGGCCGTCGCGCAGCCGGCACCAGGCCAGCAGATACCAGTGCCAGGGGTTGCCGAGGAAGCCCAGCGGCTCGACGACCCGGTCGGTGGCGACGCCGGCCCGATCGGCGTACCCGATGCGCAGGACCCGGGCGGCGGTGACCGCCCCGGCGACGGCCGCCGGGACGGGCGCGGCGGGGCCGCCCCCGACGAGGTGCACCCGCCCGGCGAGCCGGCGGGCCTCGGCGGCGTCGGCCGGCGGCATGACGGCGAGCAGCTTGCGCAGGGCCGTCGCGCCCGCCTCGGCGAACGGGCCGCCGTCGAGGCGGTGCAGCGCGACGGCCATCGCCACCGCCTCGACGGCGGTGAGGTTCACCGGCGGCAGGGTGTGCGCCCGGTCGACCACGTATCCGCCGGTGCGGCCCGGCTCGGCCCAGATCGGCACGCCGGCCTGCTGCAACGCGGCGATGTCGCGCTCGACGGTGCGGGTGCTGACCTCGAAGCGCCCGGCGAGCCAGCGGGCGCTGCGCGGCCGGGGCGACACCGCCCGCAGCTCCTCCACCAGGGCGTAGAGACGATCCGTGCGGTTCACGCCCCGACGCTAGCCACCGGGTGTGACAGGCGGGCTCAGGCGATGCAGGCGCAGACGATCAGCGCGGCGCCGAAGTGGGTGGCGGCGCTGACCCGGGCCGCCGGGTGCGGCTCGTCGGAGCAGATGATCTCGCCGAGCCGGCCGGGGGTCAGCAGGTCGAGCACGAAGAACGCCAGCGCCATGATCAGCAGGCCGATCAGCCCGAAGACGACCGTGGACGCCAGGCCCTTGGCGAAGTCGCTGTAGCTGGTCAGGATCGCGGTGAACACGATGCCGGCGATGCCGAGCTGGTTCGCGGCGAGCAGCAGCGCCGCGTTGCCGTTGCGCCGCACCCAGATCAGCTCGCGCAGCCTGCCGGGGGTGAGCAGGTCGACCAGGCCGAAGCCGGCCGCCATCAGCCCCACCCCGACGACCCCGAACACGACGCTCTGCCATGCTCCGCTGAGCAGGTCCTCCAGCACCGGCTGCCTCCCACCACCTGCCGCCCGGCGGGGGTGCCGGCGCGGTGATCGAGACGATAGCGGCCCGCCGCAACTCCCCGACAGACCGCGCCGGCCTGCGGCGTCACAGCGACAGGTAGCGCTGCCGCTCGTAGGGGGTGACCTCGCGGCGGTACTGCTCCCACTCGGCCCGCTTGTTGCGCAGGAAGAAGTCGAAGACGTGCTCGCCGAGCACCTCGGCGACCAGCTCGGAGCCGGCCATCACGTCGATCGCCTCGGACAGGTTCTCCGGCAGCGCCTCGTAGCCCATCGCCTTGCGTTCGGCGCTGCTCAGCGACCAGACGTCGTCCTCGGCGCCCGGGGGCAGCTCGTAGCCCTCCTCGATGCCCTTGAGGCCGGCGCCGAGCAGCACCGCGAACGCCAGGTAGGGGTTCGTCGCCGAGTCCAGCGAGCGGACCTCGACCCGGGCCGAGTTCGGCTTGCCGTAGGCCGGGACGCGGACCAGCGCCGACCGGTTGAGGTGACCCCAGCAGACGTACGCGGGGCTCTCGGTGATCCGGTCGGGCAACGCCTGCGGGAACAGCCGCTTGTAGGAGTTGACCCACTGGTTGGTGACCGCCGTGTATTCCCGGGCGTGGGTGAGCAGCCCGGCGATGAACGACTTCGCCACCTTCGACAGCTTCATCGGGTCGCCGCCGTCGTGGAACGCGTTGCGCTCGCCCTCGAACAGCGACAGGTGGGTGTGCATGCCGCTGCCCGGCTGGTCGGTGAACGGCTTCGGCATGAAGCTGGCCTGCACGCCGGTGGAGAGCGCCACCTCCTTGACCACGTGCCGAAAGGTCATGATGTTGTCGGCGGTGGTCAGCGCGTCGGCGTACCGCAGGTCGATCTCCTGCTGGCCGGGGGCGACCTCGTGGTGGCTGAACTCCACCGAGATGCCGATGCGCTCCAGGGCCAGCACCGCCTGGCGGCGGAAGTCCCGCGCCACCGCGTGCGTGGTGTGCTCGAAGTAGCCGCCCGTGTCGACGGGGGTCGGCACCGAGCCGTCCTGCGGGCCGTTCTCCAGCAGGAAGAACTCGATCTCGGGGTGGGTGTAGAAGGTGAAGCCCTTCTCGGCGGCCTTGGACAGCATCCGGCGCAGCACGTGCCGGGGGTCGGCCCAGGACGGGCCGCCGTCGGGCAGCAGGATGTCGCAGAACATCCGGGCGCTCTCGCCGCTGACGCCGCCCTCGAAGGGGAACACCTGGAAGGTGGTCGGGTCGGGCATGGCCACCATGTCGGACTCGAACACCCGGGCGAAGCCCTCGATCGCCGAGCCGTCGAACCCGATGCCCTCCTCGAAGGCGGCCTCCAGCTCGGCGGGGGCCACCGACACGCTCTTGAGCGTGCCCAGCACGTCGGTGAACCACAGCCGGACGAACCGGATGTCCCGCTCTTCCAGCGTACGGAGGACGAACTCCTGCTGACGGTCCACTTCCACCCCTCGTGCCACTGTCTCCACCACCGGTGGGGCCTGGCCGCCCAGTGTCCACCGGCTCCTTTACGCAGACGTTACGCGACCGGCCCGGACCTCGTCCTGTCGTGTCCCGCCCCCTGGCGGACGGACCACCGCCCGGGCTGCCGGGCGTCGCCGCACGAGTGGCCGCCGTCTCCGCGCCGCCGCCGTGTCGGCACCGGCCGGCTGGGGCAAGATGTGGACATGCCCACCCTGCGTCTCGCCCTGTCCCAGGTCAACCCGAGCGTCGGCGACCTCGCCGGCAACGCCGGCCTGGTCCGCCGGTGGACCCGCACGGCCGCCGACGCCGGCGCCCAGCTCGTCCTGTTCCCGGAGATGGTGCTCACCGGGTACCCGGTCGAGGACCTGGTGTTCCGCCGGTCCTTCGTCGCCGCGTCGCAGGCCGCGCTGCGCCGCCTCGCCGCCGACCTGGCCGCCGACGGCCTCGGCGGGGTGCCGGTGGTGGTCGGCTACCTGGACGCCGACGGCCCGCCGCAGGTCAGCTCCGACGCCGAGCCGGGCCGGGGGGCGCGCAACGCCGCGGCGGTGCTGCACGGCGGCGAGGTGGTGGCCACCTACTTCAAGCACCACCTGCCCAACTACGGCGTGTTCGACGAGGACCGCTACTTCGTCCCGGGCGGCGCGCTGACGGTGGTCCGCGTCGGCGGGGTGGACGTCGCCCTGACCATCTGCGAGGACATGTGGCAGGCCGGGGGCCCGTTCGCGGCGGCCCGGCAGGCCGGCGTCGGCCTGGTCGTCACGATCAACGGCTCGCCGTACGAGCTGAACAAGGACGACATCCGGCTGCCGCTGGTGCGCCGCCGGGCCGCCGAGGCCGGGGCCGCCGTGGCGTACGTCAACATGGTCGGCGGCCAGGACGAGCTGGTCTTCGAGGGCGACTCGCTGATCGTCGACGCGGACGGCACGCTGCTGGCCCGCGCCCCCCAGTTCGTCGAGCACCTGCTCGTGCACGACGTCGAGCTGCCGGCGGCCGACGGGCCCGGCGGCGACGCGGCCATGGCCGGCGGGGCGGCGCCGGCCGGCGGCGAGCTGGCCGCGGGCATGCGGATCGTGCGGGCCACGGTCGGCGACGTCCCGCCGACGCCCGGCGGCGCGGCGGCGGTGGGCGGGATCATCGAGCCGGCGGCCGACGAGGCGGAGGTGTGGCAGGCGCTGGTGCTGGGCCTGCGCGACTACGTCGACAAGAACCGGTTCCCGTCGGTGGTGCTGGGGCTCTCCGGCGGCATCGACTCGGCGGTGGTGGCGGCCCTCGCGGTCGACGCGCTCGGCCCGGACCGGGTGGTCGGCGTCTCGCTGCCCAGCCGGCACTCGTCCGAGCACTCCCGGGCCGACGCGGAGGACCTGGCCAAGCGCACCGGCCTGGACTACCGGGTCGAGCCGATCCAGCCGATGGTGGACGCGTTCCTGGCGAACATGTCGCTGTCCGGGGTGACGGTGGAGAACCTCCAGGCGCGGGTGCGCGGGGTGATCCTGATGGCGCTGTCGAACCAGGAGGGCCACCTGGTCCTCACCACCGGCAACAAGAGCGAGCTGGCGGTGGGCTATTCGACCCTCTACGGCGACTCGGTCGGCGGCTTCAACCCGGTCAAGGACGTGTGGAAGACGCTGATCTGGCGGCTGGCGAAGTGGCGCAACGCCGACGCGACGCGCCGGGGCGAGACCCCGCCGATCCCGGAGAACTCGATCGGCAAGCCGCCGAGCGCCGAGCTGAGCCCCGGCCAGCTCGACAGCGACACGCTGCCTGACTACGACGTGCTGGACCCGATCCTGATCGGGTACGTCGACGGCGACCTGGGCCGGACGGGGCTCGTCGAGTCGGGGCACGACCCGGCGGTCGTCGACCGGGTGCTGCGGATGGTGGACACCGCGGAGTACAAGCGGCGGCAGTCGGCCCCCGGCACCAAGATCTCGATGAAGGCGTTCGGGCGGGACCGGCGGCTGCCGATCACCAACCGCTGGCGCGAGGACGGCTGAGCCGGGCCGGGCCGGGCTCACCGGGGAGTGAAATCCTCCACTGCCTCCTGCCGTCGGCCGTCGCGCGGTGCGACGCTTGCGACGGAACCCGGGGACCGCGCACGCGGCCTCGAGGAAGGAGACAGCCATGGTGGAGTCCACCCCGACCGAGGTGACCGCCCTCTACGGCGGCCCGGCCACCCGGCGGGTACGCACCCGCGACCTGCTCGCCGCCAAGGAGCGCGGCGAGAAGTGGTCGATGCTCACCTCGTACGACCAGTACACCGCGTCGATCTTCGACGCCGCCGGCATCCCGGCGCTGCTGGTCGGCGACTCGGCGGCGAACAACGTCTTCGGCTACGAGACGACCCTGCCGGTGACCGCCGAGGAGCTGCTGCCGCTGGTCCGCGCGGTGGTGCGGGCGACGAAGCAGGCGCTGGTCGTCGGCGACCTGCCGTTCGGCTCGTACGAGGAGGGGCCGGCGCAGGCGCTGCGCACCGCCGTGCGGTTCATGAAGGAGGGCGGCTGCCACGCGGTGAAGCTGGAGGGCGGCCGGCGCTGCGCCGACCAGATCGCCGCGATCGTCGGTGCCGGCATCCCGGTGATGGCGCACGTCGGCTTCACCCCGCAGAGCGAGCACACCCTCGGCGGGTACCGGGTGCAGGGGCGCGGCGACGCGGCCGACGAGGTGTTCGCCGACGCCCTCGCGGTGGCCGAGGCGGGCGCGTTCGCGGTGGTGCTGGAGATGGTGCCGGGCGAGGTGGCCAAGCGCATCACCGGTGAGCTGGCGATCCCGACGGTCGGCATCGGCGCCGGGCCGGACACCGACGCGCAGGTGCTCGTCTGGCAGGACATGGCCGGCCTGCGCACCGGGCGGGCGCCCCGGTTCGTGAAGCGCTACGCCGACCTGGCCGGGGCGTTGACCGAGGCCACCCGGCGGTTCGCCGACGAGGTCCGGGGCGGCGAGTTCCCGGCCGCCGAGCACACCTTCTGACGCCTCCGGTGCCGCGGTGGGCGGCGTGCCACGCGCCGTCCACCGCAGCGTCCGACGGCTCGCGCGGACGGCGGCGGCGACCGGCACGCGGTGACGCGGGCGTCCGGCCAGCGGACGGAGCAGCTAAGGTACCCGCTCGTGGATCATGTTCGTATCTCAACTGTTGTCCTGACCTGCGTCTCCGTGCTGGCGCTCGCGGCGTGCGGCGGGGAGGAGCCGGCGTCGACCGCCGCCCCCACCTCGGCCGCCGCGACTACTGCTGCCGCGTCCCCGACCGCCGACGCGGCCTCCCCGACGGCCGCCGCCCCCGCCTCCGCCGACCCGGCCGCCGACAAGAAGCTCTGCGAGACGGCGAAGAAGATCGGCGACGACTCGAAGGCGGCGCTGGTCAAGGCCGTGTCGTCGGGCAGCGGCGATCCGACGCCGGCGCTGAAGAAGGCGTACACCGAGATGGCGGAGGGGATGGCGACCGCGACGGGCGGCTCCGGCAGCGAGGTGGCCACCGCGCTGGCCGAGGTCGGCGCGGAGGCCGGCAAGATCGCCAACGCCGCGGACCTCAGGACCGCCGCGGACGACCCCGGCCTGGAGAAGGCCGGCGCGAAGGCCAACGCCGCCTGCAAGAAGGTCGGCGTCGACCCGAACCTCTGACCGGAGCGCCTGACCGGGTGCGCCGGCGGCCTTCTACCGCCGCTGTGCCGTTCCGGCGCTAGAGGTGGTGATCGACTCCACGTCGGCGACATGGCGGTATCCGGGCGGTTGGGATACCGCCATGTCGCCGACATCGCGCGGGGCGTCGCTCAGAGGTCGGTGACGCGGAGGCCGGCGTGGGCCTTGTAACGCTTGTTGATGGCGATCAGGTTGGCCGTGAACGCCTCGACCTGGTGGGCGTTGCGCAGCCGGCCCGCGTAGATGCCCCGCATGCCGGGGATCCGGGCGGCGAGCGCGCCGACGACGCCCACCAGCTCGCGGTCCTCGGTGCAGATCAGCACGTCGAGGTCGATCCGGTCGACCTCCGGATCGGCCAGCAG
Source organism: Micromonospora sp. NPDC002575 (assembly GCF_042889525.1). Classification (NCBI taxonomy): domain Bacteria; kingdom Bacillati; phylum Actinomycetota; class Actinomycetes; order Micromonosporales; family Micromonosporaceae; genus Micromonospora; species Micromonospora sp. NPDC002575. The sequence continues at coordinate 213,598 of NZ_JBIARA010000009.1, forward strand.
CGGGGCGCTGACGTGGTTGAACGCCGCGCAGACCCGCGAGTCGGGCAGCAGGGCGGCGGCCTGCTGGACGGCGCTGCCCTCGGCGACGGTCAGCGCGTACGGGCCCTGCCTGTCGAAGCCGAGCGGGTTGACGCAGTCGACGACGATCTTGCCGGCGAGCGGCCCGGCGAGGGCGGCGACGGTGGCCGCGTGCCCGTCCCACGGCACCGCGATCACGACCACGTCGCTGCGCCGGGCGACCTCCTCGTTGCCCGCGCCCGCGACCTGGGCGGCGGCGGGCACGCCCCGCAGGGCCGCGATCTCGGCGGCGGCCTCGGCGGCGCGTTCGGCCGACCGGGAGCCGATCAGCACGGACTGCCCCGCGCGGGCGAACCGGTAGGCCAGGCCCCGGCCCTGGTCGCCGGTGCCGCCGATGATGCCGACGGTCAGCCCGGACACGTCGGGCAGCGTGCTCGCGTCGTATGCCATGGGCCCATCCTCGCAAACCAGGCGGGCCGGCAGCAGCGTCGGGCGCGGTGCGGGCCGAACGGACCCGCGCGGCGCGGGCTCCGGGCGCACGGTCAGGCCAGCGCGAAGAGGACCTTCCGGGTGGCCGGGTCGGCGGTGACCAGCCGGACCCGGACCCGCTCGCCCAGCGGCAGCAGCCCCGTGCAGCGGGCCCGCACCGGCGGGGCGTCCAGCGCCACCGTGCCGCCGGGCTGCCGGCCCGGCCTCGGCTCGTCGACGTCCAGCGCCGCCGCGTCGAAGGTCTCGCCGACCCGGTGCGCCAGCAGCACCGCCTCGGCCAGCTCGACGGCGCCCCGGGTGGCCGCGCCGGCCGTCCGGTCGGTCGCGGCCATCACCTGCGGCAGCCTGGGCAGCGCCGCGCGGGCCCAGTCGGGCACCGGCCGGCCGGCGTGCAGGGCCAGGCAGACCTCGGTGGCGTACCGGTCGGCCAGCCGGCGCAGCGGGGCCGTGACGTGGGCGTACGCGGCGGCGACCCCGCCGTGCGCCGGCTGCTCGGGCAGCGCGCCGTCGAACGCGGTGTACGCGGCACCGCGCATCAGCTCGGCGGCCTGGTCGACGAACGCGGCGGCCCGGGGCTCCGCGGCGTTCAGCCCGGCCAGCACCTCGCCGACGCCGACGCCGTCCGGCCAGTGCACGCCCAGCGGGGCGGCGGCGGTGCGCAGCCGGGCCACCGCCTCCGGCCTCGGCGGCGGCATCGTGCGCAGCAGGCCGACCCCGCCGGCCAGCATGATGTCGGCGGCGGCCATCCCGGTGAGCAGGGAGATCTGCGCGTTGTGCTCCTCCATCGGGACCGGGCCGCGCAGCACCAGCCGCCAGCCGTCGCCGTCCGGTTCGACGTCCTGCTCGGGCAGCGGCAGGTTGACCGCGCCACGGCGCAGGCCGCGCGCGGTGAGCAGCGCGCCCAGCTCGGGGAGCAGGGCGATCGGCTCGGGCAGCCGGCCGGCGTCGGCGGCGGCCTGGACGCCGACGTAGTCCAGCTTGGCGCGGCTGCGCACCAGGGCTCGTTCCAGCGCGACGGCGACCGTGCCACCCTCGGCGTCGAGGTCGATCGTCCACACCACCGCCGCCCGGTCCTGGTCGGGCAGCAGGCTGGCCGCGCCCTCGCTGAGCGTCTCCGGGTGCAGGGGCACGTTGCCGTCGGGCAGGTAGACGGTCTGCCCCCGCCGCCAGGTCTCCTCCTCCAGCGCGCCGCCGGGGCGCACGTGGGCGGCGACGTCGGCGATGGCGTACCGGACCCGGAAGCCGCCACTGCGGCGGCGGGCGAGGTGCATCGCCTGGTCGAGGTCCCGCGAGGTGGCCGGGTCGACGGTGACGAACGGGACGTCGGTGCGGTCGACGGCGGGCCGGGGCGGCGCGGCGGCGGCCGCCTCGGCCTCGCGCTGCGCCGCGGGCGGGAACCCGTCGGGCAGTTCCAGCTCGCGGCGTAGCGCGCCGAAGTCGATGCGGGGCGCGAGGACGCGTCGGATCACCACCGCCCCATCCTGGCACCCGCGCCCACCCACCGCCCCACCGCACCGCGCCGGGGTTGACCAAGAGGTTCACGTCACCGGCCCTCGGCCTCCTGACGCAAACCTCTTGGTCAACGACGTGGGGCGGGCGGGATCAGGGGGTGCGGGGGGACGTCGACCTCCTCGCCGGGGCCTTCCTGGCCGTGGCCGTGCGGGTGACGCCCGTGGGCCGGGACGACGTGGCCTTCCGGGCCGTGGTCTTCTTCGCGGCCGGAGCCTTCTTCGCGGCCGTGGTCTTCTTGGCCGCCGGAGCCTTCTTCGCGGCCGTGGTCTTCTTCGCCGCCGGCGCCTTCTTGGCCGGAGCCTTCTTCGCCGCCGGCGCCTTCTTCGCCGTGGCGGTCTTCTTCGCCGTGGCGGCCTTGCTCGCCGTGGTGGCCTTGCTCGCCGCGGTCGCGCCGGTCCGCTTCGCCGCCGCGGTCGTGCGCTTCGCCGCGGTCGCGCCGGTCTTCTTCGCGGCGGTGGTCGTGCGCTTCGCCGCCGGGGACGCCTTCTTCGCCGATGTCGTCGTCCGACTGGTCGCCGCCGTGCCGGTGGCGCTCCTCGTGCTCCTCCCGGCGGCGGTCTTGGCGGCGGTGGTCTTCCTGGCGGTCGTGGTCTTGGCGGCCGGGGCCTTCTTCGCCGATGTCCTCGTGGCGGGCGCCTTCTTCGCCGCGGCCCTGCCGCCGACCGGGGTCTTGCTGGTCGCGACCTTCGTCGCGGCGGCCTTCTTCGCGACCGCCTTCTTCGCCGGCACCCGGCCGGCCCCGGCGCCGGAGGCGTTCGGGGACGCCTTGGTCACGGTCGGACGCCGGGTCGCCGTGGTGGCGGCCCGGGTCGTGCCCGTGGCCCGTCCGGCCGCGGCGGTCTTCTTCGCGGTCGTACGTTGGGTGGCCGGGCGGGTGGTGGCCTTTTGTGCTTCGGCCATCGTGGTTCCCTCCTTGGGGACATGCGCTCGCGTGCCTCCTCTCGGGGCACGGAGTTCCTCGACGCGGGCCGTCCCGCGCCGCTTATCTGTCCTCCCCGGCCCAACGGGCGTCCTCGGCGTCCCACGCGTCGTTGCGCTCCCGCACCTGTTGCAGGGCGTTCTCCGCGTCGGCTGCCGAGGCGTACGGCCCGAGCACGTGCCGCGCCGCGCAGACGTCGGCCTCGGTCTCGACCCGGTGGTGTCGCGTGCACCAGTAGTAGTGCCCACCACTTCCGCTGTCGCTCATGGGATCACTGTGCACCGCGTACCGCCCGGCCGCCACCGGTTCAGGCAAACAGCCGCCGACGGCTTCCACAGTAGACGCGCTGCCCGGCCGTCGGGCCGGAACGGCGAAACCCGTGCGCCGGGCTTGCCGCTCCGGCTCGGGGCACCGCGAGCCCGGGCGGCGGCCGGTAAGGGCGCTCCCGTCCCCTACCACCCGCCCTGAGGGGTTCATAGCAGCCTGCACGAAACCGTGCCATCCGTCACCGAGTCCCATTTGCGGGACCGGCGAGACGGCTCGGCGCTCCGCTCAGGTCGATACGCCTGCTTGCGGCTGCGCCCCGCCCCGCCGTGTGCGAGCCTCTGCGAGACCTTCTGCGCGGCGCGGCGCCCCTGTCACCGACGCGTGACCCTCAGCAACGCACAGGCGACGCCCGCCCGCCCGACCTGGGGGAAAACACCGTGGCGAACCTTGACGTCGCACTCAAGAGCGCGATGAATATCGATGGCGCGATCGGCGCCGCACTGGTCGACTACAACAGCGGGATGACGCTCGGCGTGGCCGGCGGCACGGGGGAGATCGACCTGACGGTCGCCGCCGCCGGCAACACCGACGTGGTCCGCGCCAAGCTGCGCACCATCGAGATGCTGAACCTGAACGACGAGATCGAGGACATCCTCATCACCCTCGGCTCGCAGTACCACCTGATCCGGCCGGTCACCAGCCGGACGGGCAAGGGCCTGTTCCTGTACCTGATGGTGAGCAAGAGCCGGTCCAACCTGGCGATGGCCCGCCACCAGCTGCGCGTCATCGAGGAGAGCCTGGAGCTGTGAGCGTGGTCGACAGCACCGGAACCGTCCTGCCGCGACGTACCGCGCGGCAGCCGGGGGACCTGCCGGCGCCCCGGTCGTTCCCGCCGTCGCTGGCGGGCAACCCCTCGCTGCCGTACTCGGCGATCGGGCAGGCGCTGGCCGACCTGCGGTTGCAGATCCCCGGCGTGCACGGCTGCGTCCTCGGCGGCGTGGACGGCCTGCTCATCACGCACAACATGCAGACCGACGTCGACCCGAACGACCTGGCCGCGCTCGCCGCGACCACGTACGGCCTGGGCCGGCAGGTGGGGCTACGGCTGAGCCAGGGCGAGTTCCAGCAGTCCACCGTCCGCAACGACCACGGCTACCTCAGCGTCTACGCCGTCAGCCGGCAGGCGCTGCTCGCCGTGGTGGGACAGGACAGCATCAACGTGGCCCGGCTGCACCTGCACGCGCCGTCGACGGCCGAGCGGCTCGCCGCCCTGCTGGAGCGGGACCGCCACTGAGCGGGTCGGGAGGCCACAATGCGACGGTGGACACGAAGGTGGAGCGCTACCTGACGGAGCTGGTCGCCGCGGCCGGCGAGGTGCTCGGCGACGACCTCGTCGGCGCGTACGCGGCGGGGTCGGTGGCGCTCGGCGCGTACCAGCCGGGGCGCAGCGACGTGGACGTGGCGCTGCTGTGCGCGCGGGCCCTGCCCGCCGGACGCAAGCGGGAGCTGGTCGCCCGGCTGCGGCACGAGGCGCTGCCCTGCCCGGCGCGCGGGTTGGAGCTGGTCGTCTACCGCCGGGACGTGGCCCGGTCGGGCACCCCGGAGCCGGGCTTCGAGGTGGAGCTGAACACGGGCGACCGGATGCCGCTGCGGGTGACCTGGTCCGGCGACGAGCGGCCGGCCGCCGACGGCCGGTTCTGGTACGGGCTGGACCGCAGCATCCTGCACTCCGGCGGGTTGGCCCTGCTCGGGCCGCCGGCCGGGGAGGCGTTCGCCGACCTGACGCCGGCCGACCTGCGCCGGCTGCTGGTGGACGCGCTGACCTGGTGGCTGGCGCTGCCGACCCCGCCCGGCGACGAGCCGGCGGCCGGCGCCGAGGACGCGGTGCTCGGCGCCTGCCGCGCGCTGGTGCGCTGCCGCGACGGCGAGTGGTTGCCGAAGGTGGCGGCGGGGCGGCGGCTGGTCGGGCGGGGGCACCCGGCGGCCGACCTGATCGCGCGGGCGATCGCGGCCCGGGCCGGCGGCCCGCCACCCGGCGGCGCGGCGGCCCGCGCGTTCCAGCGGGGCGTACGCGACGAGATACGCGCGATGCTATGACCCATTCGATATATAGCTCGCCGTGGATCTATGGATAGCCTGTCCTCATGATCTCAGACCGCGTACGCGCAGCTTGGACGCGGTCGACGACAGAGGAGACCGATAGATGACGCTCCACCGCAAGGCCACCACCCTCGGCGTGCTGACCGCGTCGGCGCTGGCCGCCACCATGATCGGCGGTCCGGTGTCCGCGGCCCCCGCGATCGGCGAGATCCGCCACGCCGGTGGCGCCACCGCCGTTGCCTCCAGCTACATCGTGGTCCTGAAGGACAGCGCCGTCGGCGGCAGGGCCGGCACCCGGGCCGCCGCCGTCGCCAGCTCCGCCAGCAGCCTGGCCGAGCGGTTCGGCGGCAGCGTCGCCCAGGTGTACGGCGCGGCGCTCAACGGCTTCGAGGTGCGGCTGTCCGAGGCCGCCGCGAAGCGCCTCGCGGCGCACCCGTCCGTCGCCTGGGTCGAGCAGAACCACGAGGTCAGCATCCAGACCACCCAGGCGAACCCGCCGTGGGGGCTGGACCGCACCGACCAGGCCGCCCTGCCGCTGAGCAAGTCCTACAACTACACCAGCGCCGGCACCGGCGTGACGGCGTACATCATCGACACGGGCATCAACATCAACCACAACGACTTCGGCGGCCAGGCCGTCGACGGGTACGACGCGGTCGACGACGCCCTGCCGGCCGCCGACTGCAACGGCCACGGCACCCACGTCGCCGGCACCGTCGGCGGCACCACGTACGGCGTGGCCAAGGACGTCAAGCTCGTCGCCGTGCGGGTGCTCAACTGCCGGGGCCGGGGCACCAACGCCGGCGTCATCGGCGGCGTCAACTGGGTGACCTCCAACCACCAGGCCGGCCAGCCGGCGGTGGCGAACATGAGCCTCGGCGGCGGCGCGAACTCGTCGCTGGACACGGCCGTGGCGAACTCCATCGCCGACGGGATCACCTACGCGGTGGCCGCCGGCAACTCCAACGCCAACGCCTGCACCTCCTCGCCGGCCGCCGTCCCCACGGCGATCACCGTCGGGGCGACGCAGAGCAACGACGCGCGCGCCAGCTTCTCCAACTTCGGCACCTGCCTGGACATCTTCGCCCCGGGCGTGGACGTCCTCTCGGCCTGGTACAGCAGCAACACGGCGACCAACACCATCAGCGGCACCTCGATGGCCTCGCCGCACGTGGCCGGCGCCGCCGCCCGCGTCCTGTCCAACAACCCGACCTGGACCCCGGCCCAGGTCGCGTCGTACCTGACCAGCACGGCCACCGCCGGCGTGGTCACCAGCCCCGGCACCGGTTCCCCGAACCGCCTGCTGTACGTCTCCCCCACCAGCTGACGTCCCACCCCAGGCACGGCCCCGGAGCGCCCGATCGCTCCGGGGCCGTACCGCGTCCGGGCGCGGACCGCCACAGTCCCACAAGAGCGCATTAATCTGTTAAAACGGGCGTAACCGGCACCTCGGGTCGGCAGTTCTACCGTGTGGTGGCACGCGGCGCGCGTGCACGCGTACCGGCCTGGGGGTGAGCGGTGCAGCGCAGACCCGTCACCGTTCTCCTCGCCCCGCTGCTCGCCTGCGCGCTCCTGCTGCACATCGGCCTCGTCTGCCGCGCCCCGCTCGACGTCGCACCGCGGTCCAGCGCGCCGTACGGCGACGCCGCGGCCCAGGCCGGCACCGCGCCTCAGGCCGACACCGCGTTGCAGGCCGGCGCACCGGGCGTCCCCGCCAGCCCGGCCACCGCCGCGCCGAACGCCGACGCGGCTGCCCGGGCCCACGCGGCTGCCCGGGCCCACGCGGCTGCCCGGGCCCACGCGGCTGCCCGGCCCGAGGCAGCGCCCCGGGCCGGCGTGCCGCCGCGCACCGGGCGGGCCGGGCAGGTCGCCCTGGAGGCGTACCGCCTCGTGGCCACGCTCGCGGCGCACACCGGCCAGTCGCCGGACCCCACCGTCGTGCCCCGCTTCGACGGGAAGGCATGCGGGTCCGCCAGCCGCTCCGGCCGGGGCAGCCAGGGCACCGACCGCCGCGACTCCGTGCCGCAGGTCGGGTCGGCCCTGCCCGACGCCACCGTCCGCCGGGGCAACACCGCCGACGGTCGCCCCGCCACCGCCGACGCGGGGCCCGACCCGATCCGGCTGAGCGTCCTGCGCTGCTGAGCGACGCCGGCCGGAACCCGGCCCGCCCGCCGTCGCGGGCGACGTGCGGCCGACGGGCGGCGAGGACGTCACCCGGCCCGTCGGGCACCTTCCCGTACCCCTGACCGCCACGCGGTCACCCGCCGGCCACCGCGCCGCCGGCACCCGTACCCCCGGCCCGGCCGGCGGCGCGAGCAGCCGGCGGCCGGCGTCGGTGGCCAACCCGTTGCCCCGCTCGCCCGCCTTTTCCGGATGTGAACGATGTCGCCTCCCGCCCTGCCCTGGCGCACGCTGCGCGCCGACCTGTCCGCCTCCGTCGTCGTCTTCCTCGTCGCCCTCCCGCTCTGCGTGGGCATCGCCGTCGCCTCCGGCGTGCCGGCCGAACTCGGCCTGGTCACCGGGATCGTCGGCGGCCTCGTCGTGGGGTTCATGCCCGGCAGCAGCATGCAGGTCAGCGGCCCCGCCGCCGGCCTGACCGTGCTGGTCGCCGAGGCCGTGGACCGCTACGGCCTCGCCGGCCTCGGCACCATCGTCCTGGTCGCCGGGCTGCTCCAGATCGGCCTGGGGCTGCTGCGGCTCGGCCGCTGGTTCCGGGCCATCACCGTGTCGGTGGTGCAGGGCATGCTCGCCGGCATCGGCCTGCTGCTCATCGCCGGGCAGCTCTACGTGCTGGCCGGCGTCGCCGCGCCACACACCGGGCCGGGCAAGTTCACCGGCCTGCCGGGGCTGGTGGGCGAGGTCGCGACGTCCACACCGGCGCGGGTCTCGCTCGCCGTGGGCGCGGCCACCATCGCCGTGATGGTGTTCTGGGACAGCCTGCCCGGCCGGCTGCGGACGGTCCCCGGCGCGCTCGTCGCCGTCGTGGCGGCGGCCGGGGTGACCGCCGCGCTCGGGCTGCCCGTCGACACCATCGAGGTCGAGGGGCTGCTCGCGGCGATGCAGCCGTCGCTCGGGCACTGGGGCACTCTCGTGGACGTGGGGGTGCTGGCCACCATCGCCACGTTCACCCTGGTCGCGTCGGCGGAGAGCCTGTTCAGCGCGGCGGCCGTCGACCGGCTGCACCAGGGCCCCCGCACCGACTTCGACCGGGAACTCGTGGCGCAGGGCACCGGGAACGCCCTCTGCGGCCTCCTCGGCGCCCTGCCGATGACCGCCGTCATCGTCCGCAGCTCCGCCAACGTGCGGGCCGGGGCGCGGACGAAGGCGTCCCGGGTGCTGCACGGGCTGTGGCTGCTGCTGTTCGCCGCCGCCGCGCCCGGCCTGATCGGGCTGATGCCGCTGCCCGCGCTCGCCGCCGTGCTCGTCCACGCCGGGGTCAAGCTGCTGCCGCTACGCGCGCTGCCCGAGCTGTGGCGGGAACACCGGGGCGAGGCGGCGGTGCTGGCGGTGACGGCCCTGGCCATCCTCACCACCGACATGTTCACCGGCGTGCTCGTCGGCCTCGGCCTGGCCGTGGTGAAGACCGCGTGGGAGACCTCGCACGTCCGGGTCACCGTGCGGGACGCCGCCGTGGGCGGTTCCGCCGTGGGCGGTTCCGCCGTGGGCGGTTCCGCTGCGGGCGGTTCCGCCGTGGTCCGGGACGCCGCCGTGGGCGGCGCCTCGGTGGGCGACGTCCCCGCGCGCGACGCCGGCCCGGGGCCCATCGAGGTCGCGATCACCGGGAACGCCACCTTCCTGCGGCTGCCCACCATCCTCACCACGCTCAACGACCTGCCGGCCGACCGGACCGTCCGGCTGGACCTGCGCGGGCTGCGGCACGTCGACCACGCCTGCCGCACCGCGCTGGACACCTGGATCGAGACGCACAACCGCAACGCGGGGGTGTCGGTGCACGTCGTCGCCCCGCGCCCGGCGGAGGACGACCGCCCGCGCACGGTCGACGCGACGGACTGACGGGGCCCGGCCGGGGCGGAGGGTTCCCGATGTCGGCGACATGGGGGTATCCCGACCGGCCGGATGCCACCATGTCGCCGACATGGCGGCGGCGGACCGGTCGACGGCGGCGGACCGGTCGACGGCGGCGGATCGTCGGTGGTGTCTGGTTGACTCGGGCGTCGATCGAGCGACGGTCACGAAAGGGGCGAGCAACATGGGGACCTGGGGCAGCGGCAACTTCGACGACGACACCGCCGCCGATCACCTGTCGACGGTGACCGGGCGGCTGGTCGACGAGATCGCGGCGGCGATGTCCGGCGACCCGGTCGAGCTGGAGCCGGACGAATACTGGGGCGTCGCCGTCCCCTGCAACCTGGAGCTGCTGCACCTCATCGGCAGCCAGCGCCACGTCGGGGTCACGCTGCCCGACCCAGAGACCATCGCCGGCTGGAAGAGCCGCTTCCTGGCCGTCTGGGACGAGGCGATCGACGGCCTGGCGCCCGGCCCCGAATACCGGGCGCAGCGGCGCGACGTGCTCGTCCGCACCTTCGACCAGCTCGCCGAGCTGGCCTCGTCGCGCAGCTCCTGAGCCGATGCCGGTCCACCGTCAGCGCGCGGGCTCCCGGTTGAACAGCCGCCTCGACCAGAGGTAGCCGCCCAGCGCGATGGCCGCGCACCAGGTGAGCGCGATCCACCCGTCGTTGCCGACCGGCTCGTCCATCAGCAGGCCGCGCAGGGTCTCGATGATGGGCGTGAAGGGCTGGTACTCGGCGAACCAGCGCAGCCCGGCCGGCATGGAGTCGGTGGGGACGAACCCGCTGCCGAGGAAGGGCAGCAGGACGAGCGGCATGGGCAGGTTGCTGGCGGTCTCGACGCTCCCGCTCACCTGGCCGAGCGCGACCGCCAGCCAGACGAGCGCGAAGGTCACCGCCGCCAGGAAGCCGGCCGCGGCCAGCCACCCGACCGGCCCGGCGGCGGGCCGGAAGCCGACCAGGACGGCGACGCCGGTCACGACCAGCACGCTGAACATCGCCTGGATCATGCTGCCCAGGACGTGCCCGGTCAGCACCGAGACACGGGCGATGTGCATCGTCCGGAACCGGGCGATGATCCCCTCGGTCAGGTCCATGGCGATGGTGATCGCCGTCCCCTGCACCGCCGCCGTCACGGTCATCAGGATGATCGCGGGGGCCACGTAGTTGGCGTACGCGGCGCGCCCGCCGGCCGCTCCGCCGGGCACCGCCCCGCCGCCGCCGGGCACCGCCCCGCCGAGCCCGGCGCCCAGCGTGCCGCCGAACACGTAGACGAACAGCAGCAGGAAGACGACGGGCATCGCGACGAGCGTCACGGTCATCGACGGGTACCGCAACATGCGGCGGAGGTTGCGGCGCAGCATCGTCGCCGAGTCGCGCAGCGGGTGGAGGCGGAGGGCCGCCGGAGCGGGGCCGGTGAGGGCGGGGGTGCTCATCGGATGGTCACCTTCTCGTCGCTGGGGCCGCCGGTGAGGGCGAGGAAGACGTCGTCGAGGTCGGGGGTGTGCACGGACAACTCGTCGACCTGGACCGCCTGGTCGTCGAGCCGGCCGATCAGGGTCCTGAGCGAGCCCAGGCTGCCGTCGCTGGGCACCCGCAGGGCGAGGGCGTCGCCGTCGCGCGGGACCTGACCCAGCACGCGCCGGGCCGCGTCGAGGCCCTGCTCGTCGGCGAACCGCAGGCGGACGTGCCCGCCGGGGATCCGACGCTTGAGCTCCTCCGCGGTGCCCTCGGCCACCATTCGGCCGCGGTGCAGGACCGCGATCCGGTCGGCCAGCTCGTCGGCCTCCTCCAGGTACTGCGTGGTCAGGAAGATGGTGACGCCGTCGGCCACCAGGTCCCGGACGAGTTGCCACATGTTCCGGCGGCTGCGCGGGTCCAGCCCGGTCGTCGGCTCGTCGAGGAAGATCACCCGCGGGTCGCCGACCAGGGTCATCGCCAGGTCGAGCCGCCGCCGCATGCCCCCGGAGTAGGTCGACGCCGGCTTACGGGCCGCGTCGGCCAGGTCGAACTGTTCGAGCAGCCGGGCCGCCAGCCGCCGGCCCTCGGCCCGGGGCAGGTGGCGCAGGTCCGCCATCAGCAGCAGGTTTTCCTCGCCGGTGAGCAGATTGTCCACCGCGGAGAACTGCCCGGTGACCCCGATCGCGGCGCGCACCGCGTCCGGTTCGCGGGCGAGGTCGTGCCCGGCGACCCGGACGTCACCGGCGTCGGCCCCGAGCAGGGTGGACAGGATCCGGACGGTGGTGGTCTTCCCGGCGCCGTTCGCGCCGAGCAGCGCGAAGACCGTGCCGGCCGGCACGTGCAGGTCGACGCCGTCGAGTACGACCTGGTCGCCGAACGACTTCCGTAGCCCGGTCACGGCGATCGCCGGGCGGGTTCGCGTGCTGGACATGCTTGTTCTCTCCTCGGGGCGAAGGAAGTCAGGAGCGGTGGATGGTGATGTCGCCGTAGGAGGTGGCGGCGCGCACCTCGACGGTCTGCTCGGTCCCGTCGGGCCGCCCGGCGCTGTCCAGCAGGTTGCGTACGTGCCCGTACCCGGTGTTGACCTCCAGCCAGGCGGCGGTGCCCTCGGCGATGCCGACGTCCAGGTTGCCGGCGGCGGTGCCGAGCACGATCGCGCCGCGAACCACCTCGCCGAGCCGGATGCTGCCGTTGGACGTCTTCGCGTCGACGCCGGCGCCGGCCCGCTCGACGTGGATGTCGCCGTTGGCCGCGCGCACCCGCCCGTCGCCGGTGACCGCGTCGATGGTGGTGTCGCCGTTGGAGTTCTTCACCGACACTGCGCCGTCGACCTCGCCGAGCTGGACCTTGCCGGAGCCGGTGGAGATCTCGGCGTCGCCCGCGACGCCGTCGACGGTGAGGTGACCGACCCCGGTGTGCAGGCGCAGCGGGCCGGTCCGTTCGATCCGTACGTCGCCGGTGGTCTTGATCCGGCACTCGCCGAGCCGGCCCGTGCAGCGGATGTCGCCCATCACCAGGTGGGCGGAGAGCGGGGAACCGGTGGGCAGTTCGATGGAGACCTGCACCGACCTGCTCTTCTTGGAGAAGTCGAAGGTGCGCTTCGGGCCGGTGACCTGGAGCGCGCCGTTGGCGCAGTCGACCCGGACCTGCGCGGCGGCCTGCACGTCGGACTCGTCGGTCTCGTCGCTGGGCCGGACCTCGACGACGGTGTCGGTTCGGTCGCTCGCGGCGACCCGCACGTGGGCGACGCCGAGCTCCAGCGTGACGGCGATGGGTCCGGGGGTCTCGAAAGTAGGCATGGTTGTCTCCGCATCATGGGTGGGTGAGTCGTCCCCGCAGGTCGGGGACGTGAGGCCGGGCACGGTGCGGCCCGGCGCGGTGCGTCCGTGGTCTGGACGCTGGGTGGTGTGGGGCTTGCCTGGTGCGGCGCGGTCAGCGCACCCAGCCGGTGAAGCTCTGCCGGGCTCGCTTGCCGCTGTCGCGGGGCTCGGGGCGCTGGTCGGGGTCGGGCCGCTGCAGGGCGGCGGCGGCGGCGCGGACCAGCCAGGCGTTGACCGAGCGGCCCTCCCTCGCCGCCGCCTCCTCGATCGCGGCCTTGAGCTGCTCGGGCAGGCGTACGTTGATCCGCGCGGCGGGGCTGTCCTCGGCGATCGGCAGTACGGCTTCCGGTGCGCCGCCGGTCGTCGCCGCGACGCCCTCCGCGGCGGGCGGAAGCGGCTCGGCGGGTGGCGGGGTCACGACGAAGTCCGGGTCGCGCCCGCGCAGGCGCAGCTCCACCGAGCCCGGCGCCAGGTCCCGGGTGATCTCGTCGGCGGCGGCCGACAGCGCCTCCAGCAGGGTCATCCGGATCGCCGATTCCAGCGAACCGGTCAGGCGCTCGACCAGCAACCGCGACTCGTCGCCGCCGGCCTCGGCGAGGGTGGCGAACTCGCGCCCGAGGTTGCTCACGTAGGAGTTCAGGTCCATGGCACCACTATGGCACATAGATGGCACACGAACAAGCCAACATGGCGCAGCGATGACGCCACGGTTGGCGCCAGCGTGGCGTAATCGGATCGAACGAGTTCGCCGTGCCGCATAGATTGGTCCCGTGACGACGCCAGCGGAGGCCGCGCACCGACGCGCCCGGATCGGGCTGCTCCAGGTCTGCGCGGCCGGCGTCCTGTGGGGCACCGGCGGGCTGGTGGTCACCGTGCTGCACGACCGCGACGGCTTCGGCGCGATGACGGTCAGCGCGTGGCGGATGGCGCTGGCCGCCGTCGCCCTGGTCGGCTTCGCCGTGGCGACCCGCCGGTCGGGCGTCGTGCTCGCGACGCTGCGCGCCCACCCGGTGCTGGCCGGCGTGGTCGGTGTCGGCACCGCCCTCTACCAGGCCCTCTACTTCGGCTCCGTCCTGCTGGTCGGCGTGAGCGTCTCCACCGTCGTCTCGCTCGGGCTGGCGCCGGTCCTGGCCGCCGTCTGGGAACACGCCGTCGCCCGGTCGCGGCCGTCGCCGCGCGAGGTGGGCGTGCTCGCGGCGGCGCTCACCGGGCTGGTGCTGATCAGCGCGACCGCCGGACACGGCTCACCCGCCCCCGGCGGCCGGCCGGGGCTCGGGATCGCCCTCGCCGTCGCGTCCGGGGCCACCTACGCGGCGACGACGCTGCTCGGGCACGCCCTGGCCCAGCGGGTCGACCCGGTGGCCCTGACCACGTGCGCCACCGCCGCCGGGACGCTGGCGCTGCTCCCCTGGCTCGGGATCGCCCTCGCCGCGGGCGAGCCGGTGCGCACGGCCGACCCCGCCTCGCTCGCCCTGCTGGCGTACCTCGGGGTCGCGACGATGGCCCTGGCGTACGGCCTGCTCTACGCCGGGCTACGCACGACGTCCGGCTCGGCCGCCACGGTGGCGACCCTCGTCGAGCCGCTCTCCGCCGCCCTCCTGGCGGCGCTGCTCCTGGGCGAGCGGCTCACCGCGCCGGCGCTGCTCGGCGGCGCGCTCATCCTGGCGGCGGTCGTCGCCCTCCAGCCCGCCGGCCAGGACCGCGCCGCCCCCGCAACGGCGCAGCCCGACCCGGCACAGCCCGATCCAGCACAGCCCGATCCGGCGCAGCCTGACCCCGCCGCCGGACGATGACCGTCGCCCTCGCCGCCATCGTGGCCCGCGCCCGCGTGGTCCTGCTCGACTTCGACGGGCCCGTGTGCAGCGTCTTCGCCCGGCATCCGGCATCGGCCGTCGCCGACGGGCTGCGCCAACTCCTCCTCGGCCAGGCCGTGCCCCTGCTGCCCGGGATCCGGCACGAGCCCGACCCGCTCGCCGTGCTGCGCTTCACCGCCACGCTCGGCCGCCCCGCCGTCGTCCGCCTCGTCGATGAGGCGCTGACCCGCGCGGAGGTCACCGCGGCCCGCACCGCCACCCCGACCCCGTACGGCCGGCAGGTCATCGTCGCCGCCCACCGCACCGGCCGCCGGGTCGCCGTGGTGTCCAACAACTCCGCCGCGTGCGTCCGCGCCTACCTGAGCGCCGGTCGACTCACCCCGTACGTGCATCCGGTCGTCGGCCGCCCCGAGGGCGCGCCCGGGCGGATGAAGCCGGACCCGTACCCGGTGCTCGCGGCCCTGCGGGAGCTGGACGCCGCGCCGGCGGACTGCGTCCTGGTCGGCGACTCGGCCACCGACGTCGAGGCCGCCCACGCCGCCGGGATCGCCGCCATCGGGTACGCCAACAAGCCCGGCAAGCGCGCCCGGCTCGCCGCGGCGGACGCCACCATCGACAGCATGGCCGAGCTGGTGGCCGCCCTCGGCGTCGACTGACTGCGCGGCTGGTCAGCCCAGCCGCCCCCCCGCCCGTGCCGCCGCCCGGCCCGGTCAGCCCGATGCTCCCGCCCGCGCCGCCGCCCGGAGGATGCCGTCGAGGCCCTCCTCGAACAGCAGGTCGTCGTCCCACCGCGTGTCGTCCAGATGGCCGGAGGCGTGGAGGGTCGGATAGGCGTCGGCACTCGCGGCGACGTGCTCGCGGGCGGCGGCCCTCGCCCCTGGGTCCGCGTGCTGCCGCCAGGTGGCCTCCGTGAGCGACGCGCCGATGACGTAGTTGGCCAGCATCCGCGTGGCCACCGCGAGCCGGAGCCCGTCACAGCCGCCGCGCACCAGCGCCGCCTGGAGGAACTCGGTGCGGGCCAGGACGTTGGGCCCGAGCATCGGCCGCCCGATCAGCCCCGGCGCCCAGGGATGGCGCAGCATCGCGGCGCGCCAGGCACGGACGAGGACGCGGGCGTCCTGTCGCCAGTCGTCGGTCACCTCGGGCATCGGCACGTCGCCGAAGACCCCGTCGACGGCCAGGTCCAGGACGTCGTCCTTCGTCTTCACGTGCCAGTACAACGCGGTGGCCGTCACGTCGAGCCGCTGGGCGAGGCGGCGCATCGTCAGGCCCTCGATGCCGTCGGCGTCGAGCAGGGTCACCGCCGCGCCCACGATGCGGTCGAGGGTCAGCGGCGGCTTCCGCCGGGCACGCGCCGGCTCCGCGCGCAGCCAGACGGGCGGCGGCGTGGTGGTCATGGAGTTCATTCTAGTACGGTGGACAGGCAGCTTAACGTTGGTAAGTTGGGCTCGGAATCGGGGAGGGGGTGGCGTCATACCTCTGCTGCGGGTCCACCTCGACAGCGACCAGGTCACCGCCCGGCGCATCCTGCAACTGCACCAGGAGGGCAAGACCCACCACGAGTCGCGGGAGGCGGCGCGGGACGCGGTGTGGCGGCAGGGCCGCACCCCGGCCGGCGAACCGGTCTTCGTCGGCATCACGAATGGCCGGCGCAACGTGCAGTTGCTCTACGACGTCGAGGTCTACTCCGACACCGCGCCCTGACCGCCCGCCCAACCGGCGGACTTACGTCCGCGTCTGGAGTCTGGGCCTTCTCGACTCCCGCCGTGCCACCGCCTCGCCCTTGGCGTCGAGCTGGTAGCCGTCGAGCCAGGTCGCCGGCGCGTCTACGTCAAGCCCCCGGCAGCGTAGGCCCACCGTGATCCGTCATCCGATGCGCGGCGCATCTCCGCCACGCGATACGCCACCGCGCGATACAGCTAGGGGGCACATCAGTGCGCCTCCGGACGTGCGGATCCTCCGACGAGAGGAAGTTTGCCCGACGAGCCATCTGGACACCTGTCTGCCATGTTCGATGACTTCACGGACGAGCGGATCGATGTCGGGGAGGTTGAGCTACGGGTTCGGCATGCTGGGCAGGGCCGTCCGGTCCTGCTCGTTCACGGACATCCGCGTACCGGATCAACGTGGCATCGGGTCGCACCGCAGCTAGTTGAACGCGGGTTCACCGTCGTCTGTCCCGACATGCGGGGCTACGGGCAGTCGGGGAAGGCGAACATCCTTCCCGACCACTCCCAGCAGTCCAAGCGAGCAGTCGCAGCGGATCTCGTCCGGCTGATGAATGCTCTGGGCCATCCGAGGTTCGCCGTAGTCGGGCACGATCGCGGTTCCTATGTCGCGCTACGCCTGGCACTGGACCATCCCCACGCAGTCAGCCGGCTGGTTGTGCTCGACGGGGTGCCAATCAGTGAAGCCCTTGCACGGTGCGACGCCAAGTTCGCCCGCGATTGGTACCACTGGTTCTTCTTCGCCCAACCCGACACACCGGAACGGGTGATCAACGCCGACCCCGACGCCTGGTACGCAAGCAAGGCACGGCCCGAGAGCATGGGAGCCGAGAACCACCAGGAATTCCGGCGGGCGATTCACGACGCATCCACGGTGCGGGCGATGCTGGAGGACTACCGCGCCGGCCTCGGAGTCGACCGGGAGCACGAGGAAGCCGACCGGCGCGCTGGTCGTACCATCGGCTGCCCGACGCTCTACCTCTGGTCCAGCCGGGACGACATGGAGAACCTGTACGGTGACCCGCTCGCTGTCTGGGCCGCGTGGGCCGACGATCTCCGTGGCCATCCGATCGAGTCCGGCCACCACGTCGCCGAGGAGAATCCCGACGACCTGACCGCAGCCCTGCACGACTTTCTCGCCTGACATCGGTGTCCGGACATAGAACCAGCTCAGAGCCTTGATCGGGGGTCTGAGCTGGTGGGCGACGGACGAGTCGACCTGTACGCCGGATTCTGTGCCCGGCGCGCACCCCTCGCGGGGCCCGCGCCAGCGGCGGCCATCCATCTAGGCCTGCCGTCGCCGGCAGGCTCCAGCGGCCTACCCGCAGACATCGGGCGGGCAGCCCTCAAGCGTCTGCGCAGGTCGTCATCTTGCGGTGACGGCCCATTTTGGCCTTGCTCCGGGTGGGGTTTACCGAGCCATCCCGGTCACCCGGGATGCTGGTGGGCTCTTACCCCACCGTTTCACCCTTACCGTCCCCGTCGGGGCCGGCGGTCTGTTTTCTGTGGCACTGTCCCGCGGGTCGCCCCGGGTTGCCGTTAGCAACCACCCTGCCCTGTGGAGTCCGGACGTTCCTCGGCGACGGGCACCTGGCCCGCCGACGCGACCGCCCGGTCGACTCGTCCGTCGCGCACTCATCCTAACGACCACAGCGGCGCGCCCATTTCGCGCCCTTCCGGCCTGGGCCGCCGACGCTATGTCGGCGACCTGGCGGGGTCCGGGGCGTGGGGATACCGCCATGTCGCCGACATGGAGATGATCATGGGGCGGGGGCGGGCGGGGCGACGGGGTGCAAGGAGTGGGGGGCGGCCGGGCGGGTTAGCCTCGGCGGCGTGGAACTCTCCGACGCCGCGCTGCTGGTCACCGCCGGCCTCGCCGCGGGCACGGTCAACGCGGTGGCCGGGGGCGGCTCGCTGATCACGTTCCCGGCGCTGATCGCGGCGGGCCTGCCGCCGGTGCCGGCGAACGTGAGCAACTCCGTGGCGGTGTTCCCCGGGTACGTCGCGAGCGTGGCGGGCAGCCGCACGGACCTGCCGCACGGGCGGGCGCTGTGGGCGCTGCTGCCGACCACGGTGGCGGGCACGGTCGCCGGGTGCCTGCTGTTGCTGGGCACCCCGGCGCGGGCGTTCGAGCTGGTGGTGCCGTTCCTGGTGCTGGGGGCCACCGCCGTGCTCGCGTTCCAGGATCCGCTGCGCCGCCTCGTCGGGCAGCCGGCGGAGCTGGGGCCGCGCCGCCGTACCGTCACCGTGCAGGCCATGGTCGCGGTCGGCGCGGTGTACGGCGGCTATTTCGGCGCGGCCCTGGGGGTGATGCTGGTGGCCGGCCTGGCGCTGGTCATGGAGGCGACGCTGGCCCGGGTGCTGGCGGTGAAGAACCTGCTCTCGGCGATGGTGGGGCTGACCACGCTTGTGGTGTTCGCGCTGTTCGGCCCGGTGAACTGGGCGGCCGTCGCGGTGGTGGCCCCGGCGACCCTGGCCGGCGGGTACGCGGGGGCGCGGCTGGTGCGCCGGCTGCCGCAGGTGGTGTTGAAGACGCTGATCGTGGCGTTCGGCACGGGCATCGGCCTGTACCTGCTGTGGCGCGCGGTGCGCTGAGCGGGCATCCCGAGCGGCCGGCTCAGTACGCCTCGCCGACCGGCTCCTCCGGGGCGTGTTCGTTGCGGGCGGCGGCCCGGTTCCAGCGGGCCCAGAGCACCCGCTCGCCGTGGCCGGCGGCCATCCGGTGTGCGGTGGCGAGGTAGACCAGCGCGCCGGCGGCGAGGACGCCGAGGCCGACCCAGAAGGGCAGGGCGAGCCCGCGCTCGGCGAGCTTGCCGGAGATGATCGGGGCGGGCGCGGCGGCGCCCCAGCGGACCAGGTTGAACGCGCCGGTGGCGACCCGGCGGTCGGCGGCGCCGAGGCCGAGGGCCAGGTCGGTGAGGTTGGCGTTGGCCAGGCCCATGAACAGGCCGGCGACGACGAGCACGACCAGCGACATGGCGGTGCCGGTCGAGGTGGCGAACAGGACCATGCAGGCCAGCAGGCCGGCGACGGCCACGCCGACGGTCTGCACCGCGCCGATGCGGTGGGCGAGCCGGTGGCCGACCACGAGGATGCCGGCGGCGAGGCCGAGGCCCCAGCCGGTGAACGCGAGGCCGAGCGGGATGACGTCGAGGCCGAGGAAGAGCGGCGTGTAGCCGAGCACGACGAAGAAGACGAAGTTGTAGGCGGCGGTGACGGCGCACAGGGCCACGAACGCGGGCCGGCGGTAGGTGGCGAAGATCGCGCCGAGGCGTACCCGAGGTTGGGGGTTTGCCGGCTCGCGGAGCCGGCGGGACGCGACGGCGAGCGCGAGGACCATGAAGCTGCCGCAGACGAAGAACGGCAGCCGCCAGCTCACCTCGCCGAGCAGGCCGCCGAGCAGCGGGCCGACGGCGAAGCCGAGGCCGAGCGCGGTCTCGAAGAGGCCGACCACCCATTCGCGGTCGTTGGCGAGGTTGACCAGCACCACCATGGCGGTGGCGAAGAACATGGCGTTGCCCAGCCCCCACACGCCGCGCAGCACCGACAGTTGCACGATGTCGTTGCTGAAGGAGGCGCCGATGGCGGCGAGGCCGACCACCGAGACGCCGGTGATCAGCACGGGCTTGAAGCCGAACCGGCCGCTGGCCAGGGTCGCGGGGATCATGCCCAGGGCCATGACCGCGATGTACGCGGTGAACAGCAGCTCGACCTGCCAGGCGGTGACGCCGATGGCCTCGCCGATGGCGGGCAGGATGGGGTCGACGACGGCGATGCCGGCGATGGCGAGGAACGCCACCAGCGTGGTGGCGTAGATGGCACTGCGGTGGGGTTCGTTGCGCCGATCCACTCCGCCTCCCGGATAGCTGTATCGTACAGGTATTTTCCTTGTATCCTACAGGCATGAGCGAGGACGGCACCGCGGAAGGCACTGCGGAAGAGGTCACACTCGGGCGGATCGAGACGGAGGTGGCGCTGCTGATGCGCCTCGGCGAGGCGACCCGGCGCGCCACCGGCACGGCCGAGCACCGGGTGCTGGACCGCGCGGCGTACGTGATCCTGCGGCACCTCGACAGCGCCGGCCCGCAGAACGTCTCGGCCCTCGCCGCCCGGCTCAACCTGGACGGCTCCACTGTCACCCGGCAGGTCTCCGCCATGCAGCGCGACGGGCTGATCGCCCGCGCGCCCGACCCGAGCGACGGCCGGGGCACGGTGGTCTCCCCCACCCCCGCCGGGCTGCAGCGCATGGCCGCCGTCCGGGCGGCCCGCACCCGGCTCTACGGCGACATCCTCGCCGACTGGGCCCCGGCCGACCGCGACACCCTGGCCACCATGCTGCGCCGGCTCAACGAGGCGCTGGAGACCCGCACCCGCACCCGCCACTGACCGGCGCGCCGGGCCCGGCCTTGGTGCCGGGCCCGGCCTTGGTTAGCAGGGGCCCCCTGTACAACAGAAAGCGTTAACAGGGGGCCCTTCCTTACACAACAGGGGCGGCGTCCGCGTCGCGGGCCGGCCCCGGGGCGACGTGCGGGTCGCCCTCGTCGGCGAAGTAGTCGTCCGGCGTGGTGCCGTCGGTGCCCGCGTCCACCTTCGCCGCCCGCAGGGCCAGGGTCACCAGGGCGGCGACCAGCAGGTTCACCAGCACCGCCACGATCCCCACGTAGATCGTCTTCTTGGTGTCGAAGCCGAAGTCGCTCAGCGGGAACGCCGAGCCGCCGAAGTGGGCGCGCTGCGTCGCCGGGTTGGGGATCTGGTAGAGCATCCACATGCCCAGCCCCATGCCGGCCGCCCAGCCGGCGACCAGCGCGCCCCGGTGGAACCAGCGGGTGTAGAGGCCCAGCGCCACCGCCGGCAGCGTCTGGAGGATGATCACGCCGCCGATGAGCTGGAGGTCGATGGAGAACTGCGGGTCGAGGAAGACGATGCAGGCCACCGCGCCGACCTTCACCACCAGCGAGGTGATCTTCGAGACGTTCGCCTCCTGGGCCGGGGTGGCGTCCCGCTTCAGGTACTCCTTGTAGATGTTGCGGGTGAACAGGTTCGCCGCCGCGATCGACATGATCGCCGCCGGCACCAGCGCCCCGATGCCGATGGCCGCGTACGCGACCCCGGCGAACCAGTCGGGGAACTGCTGGTCGAACAGCACCGGCACGACCGTGTTCGCGTCCGCGCTGCCGGGCGTCGACCCGGGCAGCGGCTTCACCCCCGCCGCGATGGCCAGGTAGCCGAGCAGCGCGATCAGCCCGAGGACCAGGGTGTACGCGGGCAGCGCCGACATGTTCCGCTTGATCACGTCGCGGTTCCGGCTGGCCAGCACGCCGGTGATGCTGTGCGGGTAGAGGAACAGCGCCAGCGCCGAGCCGAACGCCAGGGTGACGTACTGGAGCTGGTTGTTGGCGTTGAGCAGGATCCCGTCGTTGGGGTTCTGCGCCGTGGCCTGGAACTTCGCCTCGGCGGCGTCGAAGATCGAGCCCCAGCCGCCCAGCTTGTGCGGCAGCCAGAGCACCGCCACCAGGATCACCACGTAGATCAGCGTGTCCTTGACGAACGCGATCAGCGCGGGCGCGCGCAGCCCCGACTGGTACGTGTACGCGGCCAGGATCGCGAACGCGATGATGATCGGCAGGTGCCGGGCGAGCGCGCTCTCGCCGGTCACCCCCATGGTCTTGAGCACCGCCTCGATGCCGACGAGCTGCAACGCGATGTACGGCATGGTGGCGACGATGCCGGTGACCGCGACGACCAGCGCCAGCACCGGCGAGTCGAACCGGCTGCGGACGAAGTCGGCGGGGGTGACGAAGCCGTGCCGGTGCGACACCGACCAGAGCCGGCACAGCACCAGGAACACCATCGGGTAGACCACGATCGTGTACGGCACCGCGAAAAAGCCCATCGCGCCCGCGCCGAACACGAGCGCCGGCACCGCCACGAACGTGTAGGCCGTGTAGAGGTCGCCGCCGACGAGGAACCAGGTGATCCAGCCGCCGAAGCTGCGCCCGCCCAGCCCCCACTCGTCGAGGTGGGCCATGTCCCTCGGCGCCCGCCACCGGGCCGCCACGAAACCCATGACGCTGACCAGCAGGAACAGCGCCGTGAAGACGATGATCTCGGTCAGGTGGTCCCGCCACATCACTGACCGCCCCGCTTCCTGGTCAGCCGGTAGACCAGCGTGGTGGTGGACACGCCGAGCAGGATGTAGGCCAGTTGCAGCCAGTAGAAGCGCGGGAACCCGAACACCCGCGGCGCGTCGGCGTTGAACAACACCGGGATCAGCGGCACTGCGATCGGGACGAACAGCAACCAGTTCCAGGGGCTGCGGTCCTTCGCCCTGGACGACGCCGAGCCCGGCTCCTCCGGTTTGGATGCGGTCATTTGACACACCTCCGGTGGTCTTGTCTCCCCATGACGGCCGGACGTTACGACCTGGTGACGGGCGTCACGTTCGACCGACGCGGGGCGCTGCGCCGAGCGGGCCACCGGCTGCGCCGAACGGCACGGTCATCGATGTCCATCCGGCGGCGGGCACACGGGACAGGCGGCCGTCCCCGTGGGGACGGCCGCCTGTTCGCGGTGGGTCAGAGCGCGGCGAGGTGGGCGGTGTCGTTGACCGAACGCACCGCGACGCCGCCGTCGGGCCACCGGTCCAGCACCGAGATGCCGGCCGCGTCGAGATAGAGCCGGTGCAGGAACGCGTCGTCGGCGGCCAGGGCCTCGCGCAGCACCAGCTTGATCGGCGAGACGTGCGAGACCACCACCACGGTCTCCCCGCGGTACGCCTCGACCAGCGCGTCCGTGGCCCGGGTCACCCGGGCGGCGACCTCGGTGAACGACTCCCCGTCGGGCGGGGCGACCCGGGTCGAGGCGAGCCAGGCGTCCAGCTCGCCCTGCCAGCCGGCGCGCACCTCGGCGAAGGTGCGCCCCTCCCACGCCCCGAAGTCGCACTCGACGAGGTCGTCGTCGGTGCGTACCGGCACGGGCTGGCGGAGCGCCCCGGCGATCGCCCGCGCGGTGGCCGTACACCGGGACAGCGGCGAGCTGACCACGGCCGCGACGGCCGGGGCGAGGGCGGCCACCCGGGCGGCCGTGGCCCGCGCCTGGGCCCGGCCCCGGGCGGACAGCGGCACGTCGCCGCGGCCGGAGTAGCGGCGCTGCTCGGTGAACTCGGTCTCGCCGTGCCGCACCAGGATCAGCCGGGTGGCCGTGTCGCTGGGGCGCGGCTCCCAGGAGGCGGGGGTGGTCGCCGGGTCGGTGCC
This sequence comes from Micromonospora sp. NPDC002575, assembly GCF_042889525.1. Lineage (NCBI taxonomy): Bacteria > Bacillati > Actinomycetota > Actinomycetes > Micromonosporales > Micromonosporaceae > Micromonospora > Micromonospora sp. NPDC002575. The sequence goes on from NZ_JBIARA010000009.1 coordinate 237,006, forward strand.
GGCCCGTTTCGTGGCGGCGCGGGCGGCGGCCTCCCGGGCGAGGGCCCGGGCGGGCGAGTCCGGTGCGGCGACCTCACGGGGCGGCTCGGCGGCGGCCGGGGCCGCCCGGCCGGCGGCGGCCTCGCGGGCCTTCCCGCCGGTGGCCGCCGCGTCCATCGCGGCGTTGGCCAGGGCGTCGGCGTGCCGGTTGCGCTCCCGGGGGATCCACTGGAAGCGCACCGCCGCGAACCGGCCGACCAGCGCTGCGGCCTGCGCGGCCAGCGGGCGCAGCCCCGGGTGCTTGATCTGCCAGCGACCGCACATCTGCTCGACCACCAGCTTGGAGTCCATCCGGGCGTCGACCTCGACCGCGCCCAGCTCGGCGGCGGCCGCGAGGCCGGCGATCAGCCCCCGGTATTCGGCGACGTTGTTGGTGGCCGTGCCGATCGCCTCGGAGCGTTCGGCGAGCACCTCGCCGCTCTCCGCGTCCCGGACCACCGCGCCGTAGCCGGCCGGGCCGGGGTTGCCCCGGGACCCGCCGTCGGCCTCGACGACGACCGCGCGCACCGCCATCTGAGTTACAGCCCCGACTCGTTGGTGCGGACCATGATGCGGCGACACTCCTCGCAGCGCACCACGTCGTCCGGCGCGGCCTTGCGGATGCGGGCCATGTCCGCGCCGTAGAGCTCCAGCCGGCAGCCGCCGCAGCGCCCGCCGGTGAGCAGGGCCGCGCCGAGCCCGGTGTCGGCGCGGATCTTGTCGTAGAGGGTGACCAGCTCCGCCGGGAGGTCACCGGCGAGGGGCGCGCGGGACTGCCGCTTGAACTCCTCCTCCTTGGCGATCTCGGCGAGGGCGTCGTCGCGCCGCTGCTCGGCCGCCGCCCGCCGCTCGCGCGCGTCGGCCGCCCGCCGCTCGATCCCGTCGAGTACGCCCTGGGCGGTCTCCCGCTGCTCCATCAGCTCCAGCTCGGCGTCCTCCAGGTCGCTCTGCCGGCGGTTGAGCGAGACCAGCTCGTGCTGGAGCGCCTCCAGCTCCCGGGCCGGGCCGCTGCCGGCGGCCAGCCGCGCCTCGTCCTTGCTCTTGCGGGCCCGGACCTGCTCGACGTCCTTCTCGATGCGGGCGATGTCGCGGTCCAGGTCGTCGACGGCGACCTGGGCGCGGACCCGCTCGTCCTCCAGCGCGGACAGCTCCCGGGCGAGGGCCTCCAGCTCGGCCAGCTCGGGCAGGGTGCGGCGGCGGTGGGCGAGCTGGGCGAGGGTGGTGTCGATCGCCTGGAGGTCGAGCAGGCGGCGCTGGACCTTCGGGTCAGCCTTCACGTCGGGGCTCCTTGTCGTCCGCGGCGGCGGGGTCGGCGGGGTCGGCGGCGGGTCCCGGGGCGGTGCCGCCGGGCGCGGTGCGGGTGGCTGCCGGGCCGGCAGCCGTGGGGGCGGCGGCGTGCACCGTCCACGGGTCGGTGTCCAGGTCGGACACGATGGTCTCGACGCCCAGCTCGGCCCGCAGGACGGCGGCCAGGTCGTCGAGCCAGGGCCGCTCGGTCGCCCAGTGTGCGGCGTCCAGCAGGGCGGGGCCGCCGGCGGCGAGGTGTTCTCCGGCGGGGTGGTGGCGCAGGTCGGAGGTGAGGTAGGCGTCGACGCCGGCCGCGGTCGCCGCGCCGAGGAACGCGTCCCCCGAGCCGCCGCTGACGGCGAGGGTACGAACCATACGCCCGGGATCGCCGGCCGCGCGAACGCCCCAGGCGGTGGCGGGCAGCACGGCGGCGGCGTGCCGGGTCAGCTCGGCGAGGGTCATGGGCCGGGGCAGCTCGCCGATGCGGCCGATGCCCCGCCCCGCGCCCGCGGCCGGGGAGTCGGGGGCCGGCGGGTGCAGCGGGCGCAGGCCGGTCAGCCCGAAGCGGGCCGCGAGGGAGTCGGAGACGCCCGGGTCGGCCACGTCGGCGTTGGTGTGCGCGACGCACAGCGCCACGTCGGCCTTGATCAGGTCGTGGACGATGCGCCCCTTGAACGTCGTCGGGGCGACGGAGGAGACCCCGCGCAGCAGCAGCGGGTGGTGGGCCACGATCATGTCGGCGTCGGCGGCGAGGGCCTCGGCGACCGTCTCGGGGACCACGTCGACCACGCAGGCCACCCGGCGCACCGGGGCGGTGGGCTCGCCGAGCACCAGCCCCACCCGGTCCCAGTCCTCGGCCCAGGTCATCGGGTAGCGGCGCGCGAGCGCCGCCACCACGTCGGCCACGGTCGTCGGCTGCGGCGGTGTCGCGGTTGTGCTCACGGCGGGCCAGCTTACCGGCGTCGGCCGCGCGTCACGGCCTCGGCGGCGGACAGGGGCCCCTCGGCCGACGGAATCCGCTGACAAGGGGCCCCTGCTTCCCGGCTGGGCTCAGGCGGCCGGGCTCACCGGGCAGCGCAGGCCGCGTACGGCCGCCAGGACGGCGGCCCAGGGGAACGCGTGCAGGTGGTGCTCGCCGGTGCCGGGCGGATGCAGGGGAACGACGTGGTCGCCGAAGAGCACGTCGACCCCCCACTCGGCCAGCCGGGCCAGGCTGGCCCGGAAGGCCGGGTGCCCGGCCATCGCGACGTTGGTGAACGGCACCGCCACGATCGGCACCCCCTTGCCCTGCCCCTCGACCAGCAGGCCGAGGGCGAGGGTGTCGGTGATCCCGGCCGCCCACTTGTTGACCGTGTTGGACGTCGCCGGGCAGACGACCATCGCGTCGGCCGGGGGCAGCACGTCCGGGTCGCCCGGGTTCTTGTAGCGGCTGCGGACCGGATGACCGGTCTGTCGGGCCAGCGCCGGCCGGTCGACGAACTTCGCGCCGTCCGGCGTGGTGACCACGCACACGTCCCAGCCGTCCTGCTGGGCCAGTTCCACGAGCCGGCCGACGTGGCTGGCCAGCGGCGACCCGCAGGCGATGACGTAGAGCACCTGGCGGCGCTCGCTGCTGCGGTGCGGATCGGTGATCCCGACCCCCGCCGCGCTCATACTCCCACTCCCATGTGCTCAGCCAACTCCGCGATCAGCGAAGGCGGCGCACCCCTTGTGCGACGCAGGACGTCCGACATCACCTCGTGGGCGATGGGGCGGCAGCGGATCTCCGAGGGGGCGAGCCGGTCGCCGCGCAGCAGCATCTCCCCGGCGTTGGCCACGTCGCCGATCTGGGCGTAACCCCGGGCCAGGTCGAGCAGGTGATGGGCGCGGCGCTCGGGCAGCAGGGTGTTGAACATCGGCTCGACGATGCGCTGGCGGTGGACCTCCACCGCCCGCCCCCCGTCGCCCAGCTCCACGGCGGCGGCGGCCCGGTGCAGCTCCACGTTGGTCGGGCCGAACGACGTCCAGTAGTGGTTCTGGTCGCTGCCGAGCACCAGGGCCGCCTCGTGGGCGCCGTTGATCAGGTCGTCGACGGTGGCGGAGTCGCCGAGCCGGGCGGCGGCCATCGCGCCCTGCAACAGCAGCAGCCCGTAGACGGAAAGCCGCCCCGGGTCGGTGTCGTTGTCCCCGCCGGGGGCGAGCCGGTTGGCGATGGCGAGGTTGAGCTCCAGCGCGGGGCGGGGCCGGCCCATCGCCACCATCGCGTTGCACACCCGGGTGGTGGCGATGCCGGCCAGCAGCGGGTCGTCGGCCCGCTGGGCCACGGCCATCGACCGGTCGGCGGCCAGCCAGGCCAGGTCGCACTCGCCGAGCTTGCGCAGCACCGAGGAGGCGATCTGGTAGACCTGGCCGAGCAGGTGGGCGGCCTCCCGGGACTGGTCGCCGTCGTGGCCGGCGTCGGCGGCCTGTGCGTCGCGCAGCAGCTTCGGCAGCGCCCGGGTCAGCATCCCGTAACGGCCGTACTGGTAGGTCAGCCAGGCGTGGTTGACCGCCTTGCGCATGTCCACCAGCGGCGGCGGGAACGGGGCCGCGTCGAAGTAGGCGCTCATCGAGTCGTACCGCTCCAGGGCGGCCCGGATCTCCTGGACCTCGACCTGGTCGATGCAGTTGAGGGCGTCGGCGCGGCGTTCCGGGTCCTTGCCCAGCAGCAGCTGCACGTCGACTTCGAGGATGTAGGCGATCTCGTAGAGGACGGAGAACTTGTCGAGCCGGCGCACCCCGCGCTCGACCTTGTCCACCCAGCTCTTGGACTTGCCGAGCCGGTCGGCGAAGACCTGTTGGGACAGCTTGCGCCGCCCGCGCCAGTAGGCCACCCGCCGGCCAATGGGTAACTCGTCCATCTCCCCATCCCTCCCCTGCCGGTGCCCGACCGGTCACCGGCGTCCGCCTACGCGGGTGGCGTGGCAGTCCGTTCGTCGTCATGTTGTCGCTGGTCGCACAGCCAGTACGTCGGCCGTACGGGTGACCCTCATAGCTTTCGTGCAAGTTGCATCAACCGTTCCGTCAGGTCAACGACGGCGGCCTACGGCAGTGACGGCGCTCGACATGTGACCTGACGCCCGGGGTGTCAGGCGGAGGGAGTACGAAGGAATGTGGGGGAACGTCGGCCCACGGGTCGCACAGCTGTCGCCGCTGGAACGGGTCCGGCTGCGGAGGGTCGCCGTGCGCTACGCCGCGCACGGCTGGGAGGTGACGCCCGGCGCCTGCCTCGCCCGCAGCCGCTTCGTGTGCGGCCGGGCCGGCTGCCCCACCGTCGGCTGCCACCCCGCCCTCCAGGAATGGGAGCGGGCCGCCACCGCCGACCCGGCCCGGGTGGCGACCTGGTGGCGCAGCCGCCCGCACGGCGTGCTGCTGCCCACCGGGCGGGCCTTCGACGTCCTGGAGGTGCCGGCCCACCTCGGGCGGCACGTGCTCGACTCCGTCGGGACGCACCCGGCCGGGGCGGGGGTCCGGGGCCCGGTGGTGGTCACCCCGACCGGGCGCTGGATGTTCCTGGTCCGCCCGGGCGACCCGCTCCGGCCCGAGCTGGAGCACTGCTTCTACGTGGTCCGGCACGGCGTCGGCTCGTGGATCGCCGCCCCGCCGACCCGGCTGCCGGAGGGCCCGGTCCGCTGGGCGGTCGCCCCGGAGCAGGCGCGCTGGCAGCTCCCGGACTCCTACCTGATGCAGAACGTGCTGGTCGACGCCCTGCGGGCCACCGGCGTGTCGCTCCCGGCGGAGCTGCTCCCCGGCCACCTGCCGCTGCCCCGGCGCGGCTGGTGAGGGCCGCTGTCGGCGGGCCGTTGATGCGTTGCGCCTTCGGCAGGCGGCCGGGGACGGCCACTGTCGGGGAGCGGACGCCGGGCGGGCAGCGTCCCGGCCGCCACGGGCCTCGTTGACCCGGACGAGGGCGCGACAGCGCCCCGATCGGGGGTCTGATGTCCAGGGATGACGCGGCGCGCCGACCCGACGGGGCGGAGCCGCCGCCGCACCACCGCCGGCCACGACGCTGGCCGCCCACCCGTCCGCCGGGCTCGCGCCCGGGCCGCCCCCGCCCGCTGGGCTCCCACCCGGCGGGCACCCGCCGCCCCACCGCCTGACCCCACCCAGCCCCCCACCCCCATCACCGCCGGCGCTGCCCCCACCGCCATCACCGCCGGCGATCTTGCACTTTGGGCCCGGGCAGAACGGGATGAAGCCCCCGAACCCGGGGCCGCAACTGCAAGATCGCGGGGGCATGGGCGGTCAGGGGGCCGTGGGGAGGGCCGGGAGGGTGGGGAGGGCGGTGGAGTGGAGGAGGCGGGCGTCGTCGGTGACTATCGCGTGCTCGTGGCCCGTCAGGCGGCCCAGCCATGCGATGCCGGCCACGCCCATGGCCACCGCCGCCGTGGCGTACGCGTCGGCGACGCCCAGGTCCGTGCCGACCACGGTCACCGAGCGCAGCCCCGTGGCCGGGGCGCCCCGGCGCGGATCGAGCACGTGGTGGCCGCGCTCGTACACCCCGGAGGTCGCCACGGCCAGGTCGGTGCCGGTGAGCACCAGGCACGTCGAGGTCTCGTCCCACGGGTGCCGCACGCCGATCCGCCACGGCCGGCCGCCCGCCGAGAGTCCCCGCACCCGCACGTCGCCGCCCGCGTTCACGCAGTGGTTCGGCGCGCCGGCGGCGAGCAGCCGGTCGGAGGCGACCTGCGCCGCCCAGCCCTTCACGTAGCCGGACGGGTCCAGCGCCCCGGTCGCGTACGCGTCGAAGAAGCCGTCGGTGTCGCCCCACAGGTCGGCGCAGCGGGCCAGGACGGCCCGCAGGTCTTCCGACGCCTCCGACAGCAGCACCTCGCCCCTGTCGAAGCGGCGCACCTCGCTGTCGGCCCGGTACGTGCTGAACCGGGCGTCGGCCTCCCGCAGCCAGGCGAACGTCTCCTCGGCCAGCTCGTGCAGCCGCCCGGCGGGCAGGTCGTCGGCGAGGTCGAGGCTGATCGCCGTACCCATGATCTGCTCGACCCGGCGCAGGCCCGGCCGGGTCGGTGCCGTCGCCACCTCAGCGGGCCCGGTCGATGGCGGCCTGGAGCGACCGCCGGTAGGACTCGCTGGTGGCGGTCGCCCCGGAGACGGTGTCCACCTCGGCGCTCTGCCGCTGCACGACCTGCCCCGAGGGGCCGCTGTAGCGGCCGTCGACCTGGTCGCTGCGCCGGTCGGACTGCGCGGTCTCCTGCGGCAGCTCCAGGGCCACGGCGTCGACGATCCGGGTGCCGGAGACGACGATCTGCACCTGCACGTTGCCGTACTCGTTCTCGACGACCGGCCCGGTGACCCGGCGGGTCGTGGCGCGCGGCGCGGCGGTGGTGGCGCGCGGGGCCGAGGTGGGCCGGGCCGTGCTGGCGCGGGCCGCGGTGGGCCGGGCCGTCGGGGCGCGGGTGGCGGCCGGGGTGGTGGCGCTGGCGCGGGGCTTCGCGCCGAGGGTGGCGGTGGCGGCCGGCGGGGTGGTCGTCCCGCCCGACGGGGCGGCGGCGGCCGGCGGCTCCTGGGCGGCCTGGCTGACGCCCGGGGAGCCCTTGAGCACCACCAGGGCGGTGGTGCCGGCGGCGAGGCCGGTGATCGCGAGGAGCGCGCGACGCATGGCGGTGGACCTCTCGGCGAAGGACTACAGCTCGAAGGTGGCGAGGCGGATCTGGCGGCGGGGCACCCCGGCCGCCCGCAGCGCGCGGACCGACTGCGCGACCAGGCCGGGCGGCCCGCACAGGTAGACGTCGCGGCGGGCCACGTCGGGGACCAGCTTGCGCAGCCCCGGCGCGCTGAGCACCTGCCGGGGGCCGGGGTCGTCGCGGGAGCCGACGACGTACCAGACGTCGGTGCCGCGTTCCTGGGCGAGCCAGTCCAGTTCCCGCTGGAGCAGCACGTCGTCGGGGGTGCGGGCCCGGTAGATCAGCGCCGCGCCCGGCGGCAGCTCCTCCAGCATGGCCCGCAGCGGGGCGATGCCGCTGCCGCCGGCGATCAGCAGGGCCCGGTCCCGGCGGCGGTGGGCGGCGGTGAACGTGCCCGCCGGGCCCTGCGCCCAGACCCGGGTGCCCGGCTCGACCTCGCGCAGGTCGGCGGTGTGTCCGCCGACCACCTTGACGGTCAGCCGCAGCCAGCGGCCGTTCGCGGCGGCGGAGACGGAGAACGGGTGCGACTGCCACCAGCAGCCCGGCGCGAGGAACCGCCAGCGCAGGAACTGCCCGCCGAGCAGGTCGAGCCGGTGCAGCCGCCGGCCCGTCAGGTAGATCGACACGGTGTCGCGGCTCTCCGCCACCACGTCGGCCACGCGCAGCCGGTGCCGCAGGTTGAACCGCAGCGGGGCGACCACCCGGCCCCAGAGCAGGGCGGCGGCCACCAGCGCGTACGCGGCGGTCCAGCCGGCGCGCGCCGGGCCCGGCGGAAAGAGCTGCGCGCCGTTGCTGAACTGGTGGCCGAAGCCGAGCGCGACGGCGAGGTAGCTGGCCAGGTGCAGGTGGTACCACAGCTCGTAGGGCAGCGCCCGGCGCAGCCCGCGGACCCCGGTGAGGCCGAGCAGCACCAGGATGCCGGCCGCGGCGAACGCGCCCACCATGTCCTCGTAGTCGGCCAGCAGCTCGCCGGCCTGGCCGAGCACCGACCGGCCGCCCTCGGCGGCGTAGCCGACCACGATCAGCGACAGGTGGGCCAGCACCGCGACCAGCAGGGTCGCGCCCACGTCGCGGTGCCAGCGGGCGACCCGTTCCGCGCCGGCCGACCGCTCGAACGCGCCGAGGCGGCTCATCATCAGCACCTGGACCAGCAGCAGGTATCCGGCGACGAGGCCGGTGACGCGGCCGGCGGCGGTCAGCGCGGCGGCGGTGGTGTCCAGGGAGCCGGCGGGGGTGTCCAGCCACCACGGCAGCACGGCGGCGACCAGGCCCGCCCAGAACAGGCCCACCAGCGCCCGCCGGCCGCCGGGCCCGCGCCGGGGCACCGCCGCCGGGGGTACGGGCGCAGCCGACCGGCCGCCGTGCGGGGCGGGGTTGCCCGTACGGCGGCCGGCGGTGTGGGTGTGCGGGTGGCTCACGCCGCGTACAGCTTCATGGGGGTGAACTTCTGCCGGGGGAAGATCTTGTCGACCTCGGCGGTGGTGAGCCCGAAGCGGCCCTGCGCCACGGAGCCGTACACGTCGAACATGTTGTTGTACTCGGGCACGTCGCCGGAGTCGAGGTCGCTCAGGCCGTTCCAGGCGCCCAGCAGCGAGCCGGCGAGCTTGCGGCCGGACAGGACGGTGACCACCCCGCCGTGGCCGTGGTCGGTGCCGCCGCCGTTGGAGGCGACCCGCCGGCCGAACTCGCTGGACACCATGACGGTGACGTCGGCGGCGGCGTCGCCCAGGTCGGTGAAGAACGCGGCCAGCGCGGCGGCCAGCTCGCCGAGGCGGCGGTGCAGCTGCCCGCCGGGGCGGGTGCCCTGGTTCTCGTGGGTGTCGTAGCCGCCCATCCCGACGGTGGCGACGCGGACGTTCGCCCCGCCCTTGATGAGCTGGGCGAGCTGCTGGAACGCGTAGCCGACGCCCTCGTACTTGACGCCCTCGGCCGGCTGGTACGGCTTCGCCGCGAGCTTCTGCGCGGTGGCCAGCGCGCCGAGGCCGTCCTGCACCGCCTCCTGGACGGGGTGGTTGATCCCGGTGAACAGGCCCCGGATCGCCTTCTCGGTCGCGGCCCGGTACTTGTCCTCGCCGTTGAGTCGCAGCGAGCCGACGCTGTTGATGGCCAGCGCGCCGTTGGTGCCGACCAGCGACCGGGGCAGGGTGCTGCCGATGCCGACGCTGCGGAACGCGGTGCCCTTGCCGAGGTTGTCGACGAGGCTGTCCAGCCAGCCTCGGCCGCCGGTCTCGCTGGGCAGGCCGCCGAGGTTGCAGGCGTCGGCGGCCTGGAAGTGGCTGCGGGACAGCCGCTCGTCGGAGACCGCCGGCACGAAGCCGAGCTGCCCGGCCCTGAGCCACTTCTCCAGCGGGGCGAACGCGCTGGTCAGCTTGAAGCCGCGGCCCAGGGCCAGGGAGTCGTCGCCGAGCAGCAGGTCGGGGCGGGCCTTGGCGAGCACCGGGTCGTCGGCCGGGGCCACCAGGCTCAGCCCGTCCAGCCCGCCGTAGAGGAAGACGTGGATCAGGGTGCCGGTCTTCGTCGCCGCGAACGAGGCGGAGGTGGTGACGAACTGGGCGGTGGCCAGGGCGGTCGCGGTGGCGGCGGCCCCGGCGACGAAGGTGCGCCGGGTGACGCCCCGGCCGTCCTGCTGGGCCTCCTCCAGCGCCTCCAGCCGGCGGTAGCGGTCGGCCTCGGCGGCGTTCTCGGCGGCGACGATGTCGGCCTCGGCCCGCAGCAGCGCCTCGGCCGGGTCGTCGGCCAGGCGGCGCAGGTCGGGGCATTCGGGGTGCAGGGGGAACGGGTGCACGGTCTTCTCCATCGGGTGCCTCACCGGCTTCTCCATCGGGTGCCTCACCGCAGGTGGTGCTGGGGGGACGCGAGGATCGCCCGCGCCACGGCGGCGACGGCCCCGTCGAACGTGGCGTCGACCCGGGTGCCAGCGGAGACCCCGGCGACGTCGAGGACCAGCTCCCGTTCCCGGGCGCTGAGCTTCTGGTGCACGAGGCGCTGGGCCAGCGCGTCCACGTACGCCCCGGCGGTGGCCGGCGGCTTCGCGACCAGCTTCTCGGGCGGGGTGTAGGTGAACTGGGTGCGCCGGCCGTCGATCAGCTCACCGGCCTCGTTCCAGCCGTTGACCATCGTGCCGGCGGAGGTCCAGGCGACGTAGACGTCGGGGTAGCCGTCCGGGGTGGGCTGGCCCATCGGGTACTGGCCCAGCTCGCGCATCTTGTCCTGGACCTGCCGCAGCCCCTGCGCGAACGCGGTGCGCCGGTTGTCGCCCTGCCGGAAGGCCGGCGACGCCTGCGGGGAGACGCCGAGGGTGCGGTACGTGGCGACGAGGTACTCCATCGGGCGGCGCACCTTCTGGCCGACCGACGCCCAGAACTCCGAGGAGCTGAACAGCGTCATCAGCATCGGCTTGATCATGCCCTTGTTCGCCGCGTACGTCCTGGCGAGCCGGTCCACGAGGGACTTGGGCGGGGTGTCCGAGACGAACCGGGTGGCGAGGCTCTGCGCCACGTACCTCGCGGTCGACGGGTGCAACGCGATGTACGCGATGTACGCGTCGATGGCCGCGTCGGCCTTCTTCGGGTCGTCGGAGTTGTTGGCGTGGGTGAAGCCGAGGATCTTCACCTTGCCCAGGTAGTGCCGCTCGGGGCGGAAGACGTACCTGCCGTCGTTGACGCCGCGGCCGGTCTGGAGCAGGGCGGCCTGCCGCACGTCCTTCTCGGTGTAGCCGCCGTCGACGCCGACGGAGTACAGCTCCAGGTTCTCCCGGGCCAGGTTCTCGTTGACCGCGTCGGCCCGGGAGTCGTTCTGGTTGAGGTAGAGCAGCAGCGCGGGGTGCTTGTTCGCGGCGACCAGCATCTCCGGGTAGCTGCCCAGGGCGTGCCGGCGCACCACGTCCGTGTCGAAGGAGGCCCGGTAGACCTCGCCGCCGTCGAATTCGGCGGCGACGTGCAGGAAGTCGTTCCAGAAGTCGACCATCACCTCGAAGAGCTGGCGCTCCGACCAGATCTGCCGGGCGATGGTGGCGTCGACCAGCTCGCGTTCCGGCTGCGCGCCCCGCTCGTTGAGCGCGTCGCGCTGGTCGCGCAGCTGCTGCGGGCTGAGCTTGAGGGTGGGCAGCTCGGACAGCTTCAGCTCGGCCGCGCTGGGGGCGATCTTCTCGGGTTCGAGCTGCTGGCGGACCCACGCGTCGATGCCCATCCGCCTGATGTCGGCCAGCAGCTTCGGCGTGGCCCCGAAGGTGGCCCGGCTGGCCAGGTGCCGCACCGGGTCCTTGGCGAGCACCGTCTTGACCGTCACCTCGGTCGCCTGGGCGGCGGCGGCCGGGCCGGAGAAGGTGCGGCCCCCGGCGGGGGTGTTCCGCTTCAGCGCCGCGCCGGCCCGGGAGCCCATGTAGCTCTCGTTCTGCTCGGTGTAGGTGCGCACGGTGCTGGGCTGCTGGCCGCCGGGGCGCACGGAGCTGCCGTCGGTGACGGTGGTGCCGGTGGCGTCGCCGATCGGGGCGTCGCCGAGGTCGAGCAGCCCGCGTACCTGCGGGGTCATCGCCAGGGCCGCGCCGCCGGCCACCACGGCGGCGGTGCCGCCGATCGCGGCGAGGGCGCGGCGGCGGCCCACCCGGCGGCCGGGGTCGTGGTCGTCGTCCAGGTTGGGCAGTCCGGGGCCGTCGGGGCGCACGGGCCCGCCGAGGCCGTCGGGGCCCACCCAGCGCGGGCCGCGGCCGGCCGCGTCGTGGCCCGCGCCGGCGACCGTCGGGTACGCGGCCTGCGGGTGACCCGGCTGCGGGCCGGCCGGGTACGGGGCCTGGTGGTGGTACGGGGGCTGGCCCGGCTGGTGGCCGGTGGGGCCGTAGGGGGTGGATGGTCCGTGCTCGCGGTAGGCGTCCGGGCTGGGGTGCTGTCGCCCGCCCCCGCCACGGTCGTCCCGCGGTCGGCGCGGTGGCACGTTCTGGTCGGCCATGTACCAATCCCGTTTTCGTCGAGCGCCGGCGGGGCCCAGCCCGGGGGTGGGGCGGGTGCGGCGACTGTTGCCCAAGGAGTTCCCAGGAAGTTAACGATCCGGTGGAGGGGCTTCAATGTGCTGCGCACGGGCCGGGGAGGGCACTTAAGACGGCCCTCAACACCGATGCCGGGTGGTCCGGTTCGGGCCCTGCCGGCGACGGTGTCCCGAACAGGGCGGACGCGCGCCCGACAGGCCCCGACCGCGACATTTCGGCCCCCGCCGGCCGTCGTTCACGCCGTTGGTTGCCACAGGGAAACTTAAGGCGGGGCTAAGCGGCCTCTCAGGTGCCGCGCGGGCCGGCGGCGCACCCGGTCCGTCGAAAGTAGCAGCAGCAGAAGCGCGTGAGCCGCCGCCGCAGCGGGTATGCCTCCGAACCGCTGAACGCGTGAGGGGAAGGCACCGCCATGCTCAGCAAAGAGGATCAGCGCAGGTTCGAACAGATCACCCGTCAGCTCCGGGAGAGCGATCCGGAGTTCTTCGCCCGCCTGGACCATCGGGCCCGGGCCCGTCGCGGCCGGTACCTGATGCTGTTGACCGTCGTGCTGTGGGCCTCGCTGCCGGCGGCGACCGTCCTGGCCGGCCGACCGGCCGGGGCGATCTTCGCGGCGGTGCTGCTGGCCAACGCCGCCGTCATGTGGCGGTTCCGCCGCCGCTGGTGGTAGCCGCCCCGTCGCCGTCGGCCTCCGGGCGGAACCGGCCGAACTCCCGGTACGCCCGGCCCAGCCGTTCGGTCAGGCCGGGGCCGCCGAGCGCGGCCGGCGGGGCACCGAGCTGCCGCAACAGCAGGTCGGGCCCGGTCGCCAGGCTCGGCGGCCGGTCCGGCAGCGGCACCGGCGGGACCCAGAACCGGTCGACCGCGTCGGCGAGCGGCGCGGCGGGCAGCGGGGCGAGCGCCCGCGCGGCGCCGACGGCCGGCACCGCCCGGCCGTCGCCTGTGGACGGCGTGCCCGGGTCGCCCGGCGTGGGCGTCGCGTCCCGGTCGTCCCCGGTGGACACCGGCGCGGTCCCGCCGCCGTCGCGTCCCGGACCGGCGGGGTCTCCCCCGGGGCCGGTGGAGTCTCCTCCGGGGCCGGTGGGGTCTCCTCCGGGGCCGGTGGGGTCTCCTCCGGGGCCGGTGGTGGCGGCCCGCAGGGTCCGCAGCCGGTCCAGCAGGTCGGCGCGGCGGCGGCCCCGCCAGTGCAGCAGCTCGAACGGGTCGGCGTCGAACGCCTCCGCGAGCAGGTAGAACGTCGCGGCCAGGTGCTTGCACGGCACGGCGTGGTCGGGACAGGAGCAGTGCTGGTCCAGCTCGCCGACGCCGGCCGGGAACAGCGGCGCGCCGGTGGCCGCGAACAGCTCCTCCAGCTCGGCCGGCAGGTCGCCGGCGAGCAGCCGGGCGCTGAAGAACGCCTGCGCCGCCAGCGCCGCCTCCACCCGTTCCCACCGCGCCGCCGGGAACGGCTCCACCGCGATGCGCACCTGGTAGGGCCGGGGGCGGGAGCCCTGCACGCGGGCGGTCACCACGCCGGGGGCGACATCGAGGTCGAGAACCTGGCCCGCCCGCGCGTACGCCCGGCCACGGGTGAGCCGGGTGCCCAGCGCGAAGGACTCCAGCACCTCCAGGAACCGGCGCGACCACCAGGACCGGCCGATCGCGCCCCGGGTGCTGCGGGCCCGCAGCCCGCCCTCGACGCGGCGGGGCGGCCCGTAGTCGGCGAACGGGCCGGTCACTCGACCACCGCCCCCGCCTCCAGGGCGAACAGCTCGCGCAGCCGTTCGGTGGACAGCTCGGTGACCCACTGCTCCCCGGCGCCCACCACCGACGCGGCGAGGCTCCGCTTCTCGGCGATCATCGCGGCGACCTTCTCCTCCACCGTGCCGGCGCAGACGAACTTGCGGACCTGCACCCGCCGCCGCTGCCCGATGCGGAACGCCCGGTCGGTGGCCTGGTCCTCCACCGCCGGGTTCCACCACCGGTCGACGTGCACGACGTGGTTGGCGGCGGTGAGGGTAAGCCCGGTGCCGCCGGCCTTGAGGGAGAGCACGAACAGCGGCGGACCCGCGTCGGACTGGAACCGGGTCACCATCGCGTCCCGGTCGGCCTTGCCGACCCCGCCGTGCAGGAAGAGCACCTCGCGGCCGAACCGGGCCGAGAGGTGGCCGCGCAGCATCCCGCCGAACTCGGCGTACTGGGTGAACAGCAGGGCCTTCTCCCCCGCCGCGAGCACCTCGTCGAGGATCTCCTCCAGCCGGGCCAGCTTGCCGGAGCGGCCGGGCAGCGCGGAGCCGTCGCGCAGGAGCTGGGCGGGATGGTTGCAGACCTGCTTGAGCCGGGTCATCGCCGCCAGCACCAGGCCGCGCCGCTCGATGCCGTCGGTGGACTCGATGCGGGCCAGCATGTCGTCCACCACCGCCCGGTACAGCGCCGCCTGCTCGGCGGTGAGGTTGCACAGCACCTCCATCTCCAGCTTCTCCGGCAGGTCGGAGATGATGGAGGAGTCGGTCTTGAGCCGGCGCAGCACGAACGGGCCGGTCATCCGGCGCAGCCGCTCGGCGGCCTCGGCGTCGCCGTGCCGCTCGATCGGTTCGGCGTACGCCTTCCTGAAGCTGGCGGCCGGGCCGAGCAGGCCGGGGTTGGCGAACTGCATGATGGACCACAGGTCGGCGAGCCGGTTCTCCACCGGCGTGCCGGTGACCGCGATCCGGTGCCGGGCCGGCAGCGCCCGCACGGCCTCCGCCTGCCGGGTCGAGGCGTTCTTGATCGCCTGGGCCTCGTCGACGACGACCCGGTGCCAGTCGATCCCGGCGAGGTCGACGGCGTCGCGGGCGGCCACCGAGTAGGTGGTGAGGACCAGGTCCGCCGCGTGCACGGCCGCGACGAAGTCGTCGCCCCGCGCCCGCTCGGCGCCGTGGTGCACGTGTACGCGCAGCTTCGGGGTGAACCGGGCGGCCTCCCGCTGCCAGTTGCCGACCAGCGACATCGGACAGACCAGCAGGGTCGGGCCGGCGTCGGGCGGGTCCCCGGCGAGCAGGGCGAGAAGCTGCACCGTCTTGCCCAGCCCCATGTCGTCGGCGAGCACCCCGCCCAGGCCCAGCGACTGGAGGAACGCCAGCCAGGCCAGCCCGCGCCGCTGGTACGGCCGCAGCGTCCCGGCGAAGGCCGGCGGCGGGTCCAGCGGAACGAGCCGGCGCTCGGCCTGCCCGGCGAGCAGGTCACCCAGCGCGCCGTCGGCGACCACCTCCAGCACCGGCAGCGCGTCGGCGGAGTCGGCCTCGGCCAGCCCGAGCCGCAGCAGGTCGGCCACCGTCAGCTCGCCCGCCGACCGCAGCAGCCGCAGCCCGGCCGCCAGCCGCCCCGGGTCCAGCTCGACCCAGCGCCCGCGCAGCCGCACCAGCGGGGTCTTCAGCTCCGCCAGCGCGGCCAGCTCCTCGGCGGAGATCGGCTCGTCGCCGAGGGACACCTCCCACCGGTAGTCGACCAGGGCCTCCAGGCCGAACCCGCCGTCGGCGGCGGCGACCGTGCCGGGGGCGGTGCGGCTGCGCGCCTGGAGCCGCGCGCCCAGCCGCGCCGACGGCCGCCGCCACCAGCCGGGCAGCAACACCCCGAACCCGGCGGCGTGCAGCACCGGCGCGCCCTCGCGCAGGAACCGGTGCGCGCCCTCGACGTCCAGCTCCAGCGCCTCCGGCGTCGCCGTACGCAGGGCGGCGTCCAGCTCCGGCCAGAGCCGGCTGGCCCGGCCCAGCTCGGCGAGCAGGGTCTCCTGGGGCGAGTCGAGCCGGCCGGCGAGCCCGGGCGGGGCGTGCGGGGACCGCCAGACGTCACCGGCGTCCACGACCAGGCCCGGCTCGTCGGCGGCCTGGAGCCCGAACTCCACCCGCCAGCGCCCCGCGTCGACGGATCCGGTCTCGGCGTCGACGGCACCGGTCCCGACGACGGCGGCGTCCGCGTCGGCGTCGTCCACGTCGTCGGCGGCCCGGGCCAGCGCGACGGTCAGGGCGTCGGCGATCGGGTCGGCGGCCGGCTCCACCAGCCGGAAGCTGGCCCGGACCGCGCCCCCGGCCGCGTCCCGTTGCCAGTCGTCCAGCTCGGCGGCCAGCGCGTCGAGGGCGGCCCGCTCGGCGGTGAACCCGCCGTCCGGCGCGGTCAACGCCGCCAGCCAGGCCGGCGTCGCGCCGCTGCGGCGGCCACCCCGGGTCAGCACCGTCCGGGTCAGGGCCGCCCGCGCGGCGGCGTCGGTGAGCGCGTCGAGGGCGTCGGCGACCAGCTCCCCGGCCGGCGCGTCGGCGGCGGCCCGGGCCGCCGGGGGCAGGGCCAGGGCCAGCGACCGGGCCCAGGCGGCGTCGGCGCCCGTGAGCAGGGGCCGCCACACCGCCCGCGCCCCCACCTCGCCGGCCCGGGCCGGGCCGGAGGCGCGCGCCGCGCCCGCCCCGACGCCCACACGCCGGGCTGCCCGGCCGGCGAGCTGCGGCGCGGCGGAGGCACCGTCGACATGCAGCGCGGCGGAGGCACCGGCGATCGGGCGGAAGGCGGTCAATCGGGGCCCGGGTGCTCCGGCGACGCCGGGCAGGACCCGGCCCCGCCGGACCAGGTCGGCGGCGAACTCGGCCAGCTCCGCGAGGTGCCGCAGCGTCGCGCCGGGCACCCCGGCCCGGTCACCGGCAGCGCGCAGCAGCGCGAGCGCGTCCGCCGGGGCGTACCGGAGGGCGGGAGCGCGCCAGCCGGCGAGGGTGACCGGCCCCCGGACCGGTTCGGCGACGGCCGGGCGGACCAGCTCCGGGGAGCCGGCCGGCGAGCCGGCCCGGGTGGGCAGGCGCAGCAGCACCGACCCGGGCTCGGCGGCTGGCGGCCCGGCGGCGAGGGCGGCGGTGAGGGCGGCGTGGTCGGCGGCGAACGGGTGGGGGCGCTCGCGGGGGGCCCGGCCCGGCCGGCGGGGCGCCTGCGGCGGCAGGGCGCTGTCCTCCGCCCAGACGGCGAGCCCCGCGCCGGGCAGCCACGCCCCGTGGACGACCAGCACCGCTCCCCCTCCGCCGACGACCCCCGAGGATAGCCGGGCCCGGCAGGGCCGCCGAGGCGCCGGGCCGGGCCGCTACGGTCGGGGGATGTTCGATCTTCTGGTGCTCGGCGGGCTGGGGGTGGATCTGCGGGTACAGGTGCCGCAGCTCCCCCTGCCGGCCGCCGACTCGCTCACCGTGCCCCCGATCGACCTGCGGATCGGCAACACCGGGGCGGGGGTGGCGCTGGCCGCCCGCGCGCTGGGCCTGCGGGTCGCGGTCGTCGACGTGCTCGGCGCCGACCCGGCCGGCGAGGTGGCACGCCGGGCGCTGAAGCGGGCCGGGGTGCACGCCGAGCTGGTCGTCGGCCCCGGCGGCACCCGCCGGTCGGTGAACCTGGTCGACCCCGCCGGCCGCCGGATGTCGCTCTACGATCCCCGCCCGTGGCAGGGGCCGCCGCCGTTCGCGCCGCAGCGGCTGGCCGCGCTCGCCCGAGACGCGGCGCACGTACACGTCTCGATCATGGACTGGGTGCCGCCGCTGCTGCCCGACCTGCGCGCCGGGCTCCCCGCCGGCGTCGGCCTCTCCACCGACCTGCACGACTGGGACGGCGACAACCCCTACCACCGGCCGTTCGCCGAGGCCGCCGACCTGGTCTTCGTCAGCGGGGTGCGGCTCGGCGACCGGGCCGGGGCGCTCGCCGCCGCCCTCGCCCCCCGGACCACGGTGGTCACCCGGGGCGCGGACGGGGCCGAGCTGTTCGCGGGCGGGGCCCCGCCCGTGCGGGTGCCGGCCGCCGCCGCGCCCGCGCCGGTGGTGGACACCAACGGCGCCGGGGACGCCTTCGCCGCCGGCCTGCTCGCGGCCCGGCTGCGCGGCGCGGGGCTGGCCGACTCGGCGGCGTACGCGGCCCGGGTGGCCGCCGCGGCCTGCGCCCACGACGGCATGGAGTATCCGGCGGGGCTGCTGCCGACCCGCTGAGCGACGCCGCCGCCGGCCCGTCGCCGGGCGGCTGGCCGGGCACGTCGTCGGCCGTGGTCAGATCGCGCCGGTGGAGCCGTCGGTCAGCTCGCGCAGGATGTCGGCGTGGCCGGCGTGCCGGGCCGCCCCGGCGTCTGCCCTGCGCGGCGGCCCCGCCGGGCGTAGATCTTGGCAAGAATGTGCCCCTGGAGGGGCCGAAAATCGCCAAGATCTCCGGGTGACGGCGCTGCGGGGCGTCCGGGGCCGGGGCAGGATGGGCCCATGGCAGCAACGGTAGAGATCCCGCTGGCGGGCGGCACCGCCGACGGGGAGACGGTCAGGGTGGAGCTGGACAGCAACGGCCGGCCGCCGCTGACCCACCACCACCTCGGCGGGCACGGGCTGGCCGAGGCCGAGATCTACGAGTTGGAGTCGACCGTCGGCGGGGATCAGGGCTGGCTCTACCGGTGGCGGGGGCCGGCCGTCTGACCGCCACCCGGGACGGTGGTGGGTCAGGCCGCCCCGGCGCGGGTCAGGGTCCGCGAGCGGAGGCTCTCCAGCACCGCCCCCGTGACCCGGGAGGTGGCCCGGGCCTGATCGCAGACCTCCGCCACCCGGCGGGCGGTCTCCGCGGCACGCGCGTGCCGCTCGTCCCACAGGCGGTCGACCTCGGCCAGCAGCGGCCCCTCGACCTCGCGTTCCACGCCGCGCAGCGCGGGCACGCCGAGCCGCTGGGCGAGGTCGAAGACCTTCCCGGCGTACGGCAGGGGCAGGAACGGGGTGCCGACCATCGCCGAGAAGATCAGGAAGTGCAGGCGCATGCCGACGGCGAGGTCGAAGTGCCGCATCAGCCCCAGCACCTGCCGGGGCGAGTAGTCGCCGTGCAGGATGCGGCCCCGGTCGGCGGCGGTCATGTGCGACATCACGCCGTGCGAGTGCCGGATGTCGTCGCGTTCCATCGGCACGAAGAGCACGTGCGCGTCGATCCGGTGGACGAGGAAGTCGGCGATCTGGGCGATCAGCCGGTGGTAGCCGTCGACGTCGAGCCGCTCGGCGGCCCGGCCCGGCTCCCGCACGCTGAGCCCCACCAGCCGCCGGCCGGCCGGCACGCCCTCCTCGCGCAGGAGGTGCTCGGGGAACTCCTCCGGCTCCAGCAGGAACGCGGGGTCGGCGGTCACCGTGATCGGGTTGAGCAGCCCGGCCTCCTCCAGCACCATCCGGGACTCCTGGTCCCGCACCGTGACCTCGGTGGCGCCGGCCAGGGTCTCCCGCACCATGCCGGTGTCCACCCCGTCGCTGAGCGGCCCCACCCCGACCGCGTACGTGAGCAGGGGCAGCCCCCGCTCCTGGGCGACCCGCACGACGCGCAGGTAGCGGCGGGCCTCCCGGTCGTAGAGGATGCCGCCGCCGCCGAGGATCAACAGGTCCAGCTCGGCCAGCACCTCGGCCGAGTCGACCCGACTCACCCCCTCCCACGGCACCGCCTCGACGTCCGGGTGGGCCTGGGCGGTATGCGCCGGATTGCGGGAGAAAACGATGATCCGCGCGTCGGGCTCGTGCGAGCGCAGGTCGGCCAGCAGGCCGCTCAGGATCGCCTCGTCGCCGAGGTTGCGACCGCCGTACGAACCCAGCACGCCGATCGTCGGTGCGGTGCGGTCCCTCATTGAGCTCGCTCCTCCCCGCAGGATGCGCGTTCCGGGTGGGTTTCCCGCTGGCTGCGGGGGCACACGTCCCGCCTCGCGAGGGGTCAGCCCGCCCTTGCGAGGGGTCAGCCCGGCGGCGGCAGCGGCTTGACCATCTGCTGGGCGGTGACCCGGAAGCCGAGGCTGTCGTAGAGCCGGATCGCCACGGTGTTGTGCCCGAACACGTTCAGCCCGAGCCGGTCGACGCCGAGCCGGGCGAGTTCGGCCTCGGCGAGCTGGATCATCCGCCGCGCGTGCCCCCGCCCCCGGTGGGCGGGATGCACCTCGATGTTGTGGATCCAGGCCATCGTCGGCCGGTCGACGTCGGGCAGGGTGGTCCAGATCCAGCCCACCTCCTCGCCGTCGGCCACGGCCACCCGCAGCAGGACGCCGGGGCTGGCCACCCCGTCGGGCAGCAGCCGGCCGATCTGGGCCAGCGCCTCAACCCGGGCCGCCTCCGGCGACAGCCCCCGGGCCTCGGCGAGGTTCTCGGCGTACGACCGTTCGAGCCCGACCCGCAGGCGGGCGAGCTGATCGTCGGTCATCGGGGCCAGGGTGAGCGACACGCGACTCCTTCGGGTCCTTCGGGACGGCCGGGTCGCGCCGCCCGCCGCGAGCAGGCGGGCCGCCGTCAGTGGCGCGCCGCGCCCGGTCGCGGGGCGGCGTCGCCGACGAGGCGGGACACCAGGGCGGAAACCACCTCGTCGACGTCGAAGCCGGCGTCGATCGACGTGGTGAGCAGGTCGAGCAGCAACCCGTCCACCGCATAGTGGAGCAGGGCGATCTCGAACGCGCCACCCGGTAACCCGGCAGCGGCGTGGAACGCGACGTCGTCGGCGTACCCCCGGCGCAGCACCTCGGCCAGGCCCCGGCCCAGCTCGGGGTGGCGGGCCGCCTCCAGCCGCAGCTCGATCAGCGCCCGGGTGACGTCCGGCTCGCGGGTGGTGCGCTCGACGATGTAGCGGACGTAGTCGGTGGTGAGGTCGAGCGACGGGTCGCGGGCGGCGAGCCGGGCGAGGACGGCCTCGTCCGGGGCGTACCGCTCGAAGGCCCGCTCGCCGAGCGCGCCGAGGAGCGCCTCGCGGGTGGGGAAGTAGTTGGAGGCGGTGCCGGTGGGCACGCCCGCCTCGGCGTCGACGGCGCGGTGGGTGAGGCCCCGCGCCCCGGCGGCGGCGAGCACGCGCAGCCCGGCGTCGGCGAGCAGGGCGCGTCGTTGCGGGTTCCGGGCCATGCCGAACACAGTAGCAACAACCACGACAGGTGTAGTACGTTCCAACCACGACATCAGTAGTGGTTGACGGGAGCCCCCTTGCGCAAGCTCGTGTACTACGTGGCCAGCACCCTCGACGGCTTCATCGCCGCCCCCGACGGGTCCTACGACTTCTTCCCCCTCGAGCCGGACGTGGCCGCCCACCTCACCGCCGGATGGCCGCAGACCTTCCCCACGTTCAGCCACCCGCAGCTCGGCATCGACCGGCCCACCGGCCGCTTCGACGCGGTGCTGATGGGCCGCGCCACCTACGACCCGGCGCTGCGCGTCGGCGTCACCAGCCCGTACGCCCACCTGCGGCAGTACGTCTTCTCCCGGTCGCTGCCCCCGTCGACCGACCCCGGGCTGGAGGTCGTCGCCGGCGACCCGGTGGCCTTCGTCCGCGGGCTGAAGGGGCGGGCCGGGGGCGACATCTGGCTCTGCGGCGGCGGGCAGCTCGCCGGCCAACTCCTGCCGGAGGTGGACGAGCTCGTGGTCAAGCTGCACCCGATCGTGGCCGGCAG
Source organism: Micromonospora sp. NPDC002575 (assembly GCF_042889525.1). Lineage (NCBI taxonomy): Bacteria > Bacillati > Actinomycetota > Actinomycetes > Micromonosporales > Micromonosporaceae > Micromonospora > Micromonospora sp. NPDC002575. The sequence continues at coordinate 258,340 of NZ_JBIARA010000009.1, forward strand.
CGGCATCCCGCTGGCCGCCCGGGGCTTCGAGGCGCACCGGTTCACCCTGACCGGCACGCGGTCGTTCGACAGCGGGCTGGTCCTCCTGCACTACGCCGCCGCGCCGGCCCCGTCGCCGGCGGCGGCCGACGCAGCGGCCCCGTCGGTGTCGGCCCCGTCGGTGTCGGCGGCGGCGGCGGGCGTCACTGCGGAGGGCGCGCCGGAGCGGTGAGGAACGGCAGCACGGCGGCGGGCAGCGCGGGCGAGTCGAGCATCTCGTAGTGGGTCAGGCCCGGCAGGACGGCCAGCCGGGACGCGGGACGGTCGCTGCCGTCCCAGCCGGCGTCCCGGTGGCCGCCGCCCAGCAGCCCGAAGAACTCCGCCACGTGGCTGGTCGGCACCGAGTCGGCGTCGGCGAAGACCAGCAGGGTCGGGTTCGCCAGGGCGGCCACCTGCGCCGACCAGTCGTAGTCTTGGCGCAGCAGCTCCCCCGTCTTCGCCCACAGCGCCGGCCAGTCCTGCGGGCGGGGGGCGACCCGGGCATACAGCTCGTGCGGCGGGGTGCCCCGCATCCGCTCCCCCATCGGCGCGTCCTGGGCCGCCATCGCGGCCCGCACCTCCGGATACCACCCCCCGCTGCGGCACGGCGCGGAGACCACCACGAGGCGGCGCACCAGCGCGGGATGCTGGATCGCCAGCCGCAGCGCCACCCCGCCGCCCAGCGAATAGCCCAGCACGTCGGCCTCGCCGAGACCCAGGTGGCGGACCAGCGCGGCCACGTCGTCGGCCATCGACTCGAACCGCAGGGGGCGGTCGACGTCGGCGGTGCGGCCGTGCCCCTGGAGGTCGACCGTCACCACCCGCCGCCGGCCGGCGAACGCCGGCAGGAGCGGGGCGAACGACTCCGCCGTGCCGTAACCCCCGTGCAGCAGCACCAGCGGCCGGCCCGAGCCGCGCACCTCGTGCCACAGCCGCAGGCCGTTGACCTCCGCGTAGCTCACCCCTGGCCACCTCCGGCTCCGTCCGACCGTCCCGCTTCGCATCAAACCCCAGCGGTACGACATTCCGGCCCGGAAACTTCTCCGGAGTTTTCTGTTGGCGTCCCGCCCCCTCGCGACTCCCACCGGTGTCAACGCAACACACACCCTCGGCCGGGCCACCCGCCGCGCCGAGCAATCCTTGGAGAGGCAGACACCATGCGAGAAGGATCGAACCGGAGCCGGTGGACGCGTCGCACGGCCACCGTGGGCGGGGCCGCCCTGAGCGCGCTCGTGCTCGGCCAGCTGGCCCTCACCGGGCCCGTGGCGGCGGTGCCCGGCCTGGGCATCAGGACGACCACCGGCCCCAGCAACTCCGTCGCGAAGTCGCAGAGCGCGACCTGCCCGGCGGGCACCACGGTCATCGGCGGCGGCGGCGCGATCACCGGCTCCGGCCTCGGGCAGGTCGGCATGGACATCATGCGTCCACTGGTCGGCGGGGACGCGTACTCGGTGACCGGCCGCGAGGACGGCAACGGCGTCACCGGCGACTGGGCGGTCACCGCGAGCGCGGTGTGCGCCCCGGCCCCCAGCGGCCTGGTCACCGTCTCCGGCAGCAGCGCGCCCAGCCTCGGCACGTCCAACTGGTTCGAGAAGTCCTGCCCCGCCGGCAAGCACGCCATCGGCGTCGGCGGCGCCGTCGTCGGGGCGTCGAACAGCGAGGTGATCCTGGAGGACCTGCGCATCCAGCAGAACAGCGTCGTGGTGGCCGGCGCCGAGGACGACACCGGCTTCGCCGGCACCTGGTGGCTCGACGCCACCGCCATCTGCGCCGACCCGCTCCCCGGCGAGCAGCGCGTCGTCGACGACAGCGCCTACAGCTCCGCCGCCGTCCAGTCGGTGGTCGCCACCTGCCCGCCGGGGACCCGGGTGCACGGCGTCGGCGGCGAGATCGTCGGCGGCGACGGCCAGGTGCGCCTGACCGAGATGCGGGCCACCTCCTCGACCACGGTCACCGTCCGGGCCATGGAGGACGAGACCGGGTTCGGCAGCAACTGGAAGGTGCGCGCGTACGCGGTCTGCGCGAACTGACCCGGTCGGGCGGGCCGCCGGTCGCCCCGGGGGCCCGCGCCGTCGTGGCGGCGGGGCGTAAACCGCTTGCCGTACGCCGGGGGCGCGGCACGATGACGTGGAGTCGCCGCGTGAGTTCGTCCACCAACCGGGGAGCATCAGCAATGACGGACAAGGCGTATCAGGTCATCGTGCGCGGCAGGTTCGCGCCGCTCGACGCCGGGCAGCGGGCCGCGCTGCTCGCCCGGGCCGACGAGCACGACGTGTTCGCGGCGCGGTTCACCGAGGAGGGCACGGTGACCTACGAGCGTTCCCTGCTCGGGTTCACCTTCCGCTGCGTCGTCCGGGCCACGGCGGAGGACGCCGAGGACGTGGTGACCGGCCGGGCGGAGGCGCTCGCCGCAGCCGCCGTGCGCGGGCTGGGCGTCGACCACGGCGACCTCGCGTCGGTGGCGACGGACCTCGACAGCATCAAGGTCCGCCAGCGGGGACGCTGACGGCGAAGGACTGAGACGACAGCGGGCCGCCGGTCGCCCCCGGCGGCCAGCATGCTTGGTGCATGCGCCTGTTGGTACTCGGCGGGACCTGGTTCGTGGGCCACGCGATCGTCACCGCGGCCCTCGACGCCGGCTGGGAGGTGACCACGTTCCACCGGGGCACCTCGGCCGGGACTGGCCTCGAAGGCATCCGCACCGTCCAGGGCGACCGGACGAAACCGGCCGACGTCGCCGCCCTGACCGATGCCGGGCGGTGGGACGCCGTGGTGGACACCTCTGGCTACGTGCCGAGGAACACGCTCGACGTGGCGCGGGCGCTGGCCCCCGTCGCCGACCGGTACGTCTTCGTGTCGACGGTGAGCGTCTACCGCGACTGGCCCCGGAAGCCGCTCAGCGAGGACTCTGCGGTGCTCCCCTGTCCGCCCGACGCGGGCCCGGAGCACGGCACCGACACGGAGGACGGGCCGACACGGTACGGCTACCAGAAGTCCGGCTGCGAGGCGGCGGCCGTCGCCGCGTTCGGGCCGGACCGGACGACGATCCTGCGCCCCGGTGTGGTGCTCGGACCACGCGAGTACGTCGGCCGGCTGCCCTGGTGGCTGCGTCGCGTGGCCGGCGGTGGCCGGATTCTCGCCCCCGGCTCGCCGGACCGCCCGATCCAGCCGGTCGACGTACGGGACCTGGCCGCGTTCACCCTGCGCACCGTGGCCGACGGGATCTCTGGCGCCCTGAACGTCTGCGCACCGGTCGGGGCGGCCACGTTCGGGGACCTACTCGCCGCCTGCGCGGACGTCACCGGGGCGGCGGCCTCGTTCGAATGGGTGCCGGACGACGTGCTACTCGGCGAAGGAGTGCGGCAGTGGTCCGAGCTGCCCCTGTGGCGCGCCTACGAGGGCGTGTGGCGGGTCGACACGACCCGCGCGCGCCGCGCCGGCCTGCGCTGTCGGCCGCTGGGCGAGACCGTGGCCGACACCTGGCGGTGGCTGACGGAGGCTGGCGAAACGAGCCTCCATGATCGGGCCGTCGAGATCGGGCTCAGTCGGGACAAGGAGCAGCGCGTGCTGACGGCCTGGGAAGCGTCAGGACAGTGGGCGGGCTGACGTTTCGGCCAGCCAGACGGAGACGCCCTCGGCCAGCCGCTGCGCCTCCGGGTCACTGGCCCACGGTTCCTTGGTGAGCAGCCGGCCGGCCTTGGCCAGCCGACCGGTCAGGGAGACGTTCCGCTTGTGCGCCGGCAGTTCGAGCACACCATGCAGCGCATCGGCTGCGGCATCCCGCTCGCCCATGTGTAGATACGCGGTGGCCACATCGATCCGGGCCCCATTGATCTGGGAGTACGGCTGCCGGGGCGCCGGCAGGGTTTCGTGCAACCGCAACGCTTCGTGGGCGTACTTCGCCGCCTGCTCGCCGTTGCCCAGGTCCAGCCATGCCGCCGCCGCGCAGGCCGCCGCTCGGGCCGCACCGAATGCGAACTCGCCACCGACCAACCGGCTCAGTCCGTCGGGCGACGAGGCGGCCACCTCTCGGTCGCGCTGCGCCGCATCCAGCACCCGCGCGACCGAGCCGGCATCGGCCAGCAGGGCGTGGGAGCGGGAGGCGATGTACCGGAGACGGAGCCTCGGCTCTCCTTTAGGGGCCTCTCGCATCGCCCGGGCGAAGTAAGTCAGCGCGGCATCCGGTTCGTTGCGCCAGTTCGCCAACGTCATTCGCAGGCCGTAGGTCCACGCCTTGAGCGAGGCGTCTCCGGCCAGGTCCGCGTACTGTGTGGAGGCGCGGGCAAGCGCCGTCGACTCGTTCCAGTGCCCGAGGTCGAACGCGGTGGACGCCATCAGCGCCGTCCCCTGTCCGACGATCACGTACAGGTCGGCGAGATCCCCCGGCCGACGCGTGCGTTCGACCAGCTTCCGGGCCTCGTTCCGCAGGTGACGCGCGCCCGTGAACACATCGAACGCGGTCATCCCGCTGGAGCCCGCGAGTAGGACCATCTCCTCCTGCAATGACTCGATAGATTCGTCGATGGCTGACCCAAGAGTCAGTAGGGGATCCTCAGCCACGGATTCCGTGGCATCGCTCACGATGTCGACAACAGCAGTTCCGGCGGACGACGCAGCGTCGGACTCACCGACGGCGTAGACGGCCGAACGGAGAAAGTCGTCCCGGGCCGCTTCGGATACCCGATTCAGGGCAGCAGTCAGGATCTCCTGATTGAGTTTCCCGGGCACCGTATCAGGGCGGCTATGCCAGTAGGCGACGGTCCTGACGGCGATCCCGAGCCAGCCCGCGAATCCCTCGTTCGTCATCGCCGCCGCTCGCTGGAGCAGGCAGGCACGGCGGCCTGTCCACCGGGGAGCCTCCACCACAGCGACCTCAGCTCGTCGATTGCATCAGCTTGCTCTCATCTTGCACCGCCATTGCCTGGGCTGGCCAGCCGCCACAACGGACGCTGACTGACGAAAGTCGCTCGAAAGTCACCTAGATGAGAAGTCCGACGATCGCCATCTCTGTCGCCGGGATTCTCAGTCGTCGCCGCAGCCATAAGGAGCTTCATGAGGTCAACACCAGACGGCCGGAAATTTCGCGTGGGCCCGACGATGATCCGGGTCTGGAGAATTCTGAGTGGCCAATCGCGGAGGGACTCAAGCCGGGATCACGGTCTCGACGTCGGCCAAGCGGGCCAGGAAGCGGAGTTCCGGGCCGCGCAGCGGCTGATCCTGGACGAGGCCGAACGCCAACGCGGCACCCCGGAGGGCGGGCGGCACCGGTGGTACGACGGGCCGACCCGACTCGTGCCGCTCGCCCACCAACGGGCGCCCCGGCTGACGCGGCAGCAGCGCGGGTACCGGTGCCGTGGATGAGCTGCCCGTGGGCCGACGGATCGCGTACTGGCGGACCCGACGCAGGATGTCTCAACAGGTACTCGCCGACACGTTGGGCAAGTCGAAGAGCTGGGTGGACAAGGTCGAGCGGGGCGTACGCCGGCTGGACAAGCTCTCCAACCTCCAGGAGATCGCCGGTGTCCTCCGGATCGACGTCCAGTTCCTGATTTCCACCGAGCCGGCGTCCTCCGGGTCAGGCACGGCAGAGGGCGGACCGCTCTCCGACCGTGACCTCGACGCGCTGCGGGCAGCCATGTTCCGGCATGACGCCACCATGGCCCGCCCCGATTGCACCCGCCCACCCGGGATCGAAGCCGAACTGGATCGGAGCGTCGGGCACGCCTGGCTGACGTACCAGCACGCCGACTACCGGCAGCTCCTGCGGATCCTGCCCGGACTGCTGCACGACACCCAGTTGGCCCGGGTCGCACGTCCGGACAGTGCACGGACGCACCACCTGCTCGGGCAGGTCCACCAGCTCACCTCGGCGCTGCTCGGCAAGGTGGGCGAGACGGGCATGGCCTGGCTAGCCGCCGACCGGGCCCTGACGACCTGCCAAGATGCCGGCGACGAGTCACTCGTCGCGTTGGCCGCCGGCCAGTTTGCCCGCGTACTGCGCTCCCTAGGGCGCCACCGGCACAGCATGGAGGTGGCGGTCACCGTCGCAACCCGGCTCGCCCCGCCGGAGCCGCCAGACACACCGCCCGAGCATCTTCCCGGCTACGGAGCCCTCCTACTCCAGGCCGCCGCCGGCGCGGCCGGCTGCGGCGACCAGGACGCCGTACGCCGCTTCCTCGATCAGGCCGACGAGGCGGCCACCCTGATGGGCGAAGACCGGAGCCAGCACTGGGCAACCTTCGGGCCGGTCGCGGTCAGCCTGACCCGGATCACCACCGCACTCGATTTGGAGGACCACGCCTATGCGCTCGCCCTGCATCGGCAGGTGGTGGGCAGCGTCGCCTTCCAGCGGCTTCCCGTGGAGCGCCGAGCGGCTCATCTGATCGACGTGGCCTGCCGGTGTGTGCGTCTGGGTGAACTGCCCGAGGCGGGGCGGGCGCTGCTGCTCGCTGATCGGACCGCGCCGTCCGAGGTGCGCCATCGCCCGGCCGCCCGAGATGCCCTGCGCATCCTGGTACGCCGCTCCGCTCGATCCGCGCCCGAGATCGCCCGCCTCGCCGAGACACTGCGGTTGCCTGTCTGAGGCCCGCCCGCCTTACGAGCCCGCCCGTTCCGAGGCGACCGGGGCGGCGAAGAACTCGGCGAGCGCGTCGACCAGGTGGCGCGGGGCACGGTTGAGCGCGTCGTGGCCGGCGCGCGGCACCACCAGGGTGCGGGCGTGCGGCAGGGCCCCTGCCAGGGCCTCGTTGATCGGCCGGTAGTAGGGCGGCCCCGCCCCGCCGCAGGCGAGCAGCACCTCGGCGGCGACGCCCGCCCACTGCTCCGGCGGGCCGTCGTGGCGGAAGATCAGCGTGGTTTCGTCGAGGGTGGTGGGCAGCAGCTCGCCCATGGTGCGGCCGATGGGCGTACGGATGAACAGCCGGCACATGGCGGCCTGCAAGACCAGCGGTAGGCGCGACGTGGCCGACTGGGTGTTGAGGCCGGCACCGGTGAGGGCCATGGCGCGGGCGAGGTCGCCGGCCCGCGCCGCGTCCCGTGCGGCCGGCAGCCACGCGGCCGGGAACAGGCCGTCGACCTGGACCGCCGCGTCGTAGAGGGCGAGCCGGCCGATTGGCAGCCGCCGCGCGGCGGCGCGCAGGGCGATGAAGCCGCCGCCGCTGTGGCCGATGACGTTGCGGGCTCCGGTGTGGGTCAGCAGCGCCGCGAGGTCGTCGATGTCCTGCTCGCCGTCGTAGGGCTCGGCGCGGGCGGCGGCGTCGGCCCGACCCCGGCGGTTGTAGAGGTGCACGGTGAAGCGGTCGGCCAGCCGGGTGGCCAGGCGTCGGTAGATCTCGATGGTGACGCCGCCGCCGTGCACGACGACGATGCCCGGCCCGGCGCCAATGGAGTAGAGCACGATCTCGGCCCCGTCGGCTGCGGGCACCCGTTGCACGGTCCAACTCTGTTCCACGTCACCCTCCCCTAAACCGCGAACACCGTTCGCAGTTTAGAGTGTAGCGGTGACCTCATCCGCCGAACCAGTGCGGCCGTCGATCTGGTCCCGCCCGGCCCGGGGGGCACGGGGCCCGGCACCGACGCACACCCGGGACGAGATCGTGGCCGCGGCGATCGCGGTGGCGGACGCCGACGGCATCGGCGCGGTCTCGATGCGGGCCGTCGCCTCCGCGCTCGACACCGGCGCCGGATCGCTCTACCGCTACCTGTCCTCCCGCGACGACCTGCTCGACCTGATGGCCGACCGGGCGGCGGGCGAGCTACGCCCGTACCCGGAGGCCACCGGCGACTGGCTCGACGGGATGCTGCGGATCGCCCGCCGGCAACTGGACCTGTACCGCAGGCACCGGTGGTTGGTGGAGATCCTGCCCCGGCCGACCGCCTTCGGCCCGGAGAGCCTGGCCTTCTTCGACCACTGCCTGGCGGTGCTGCGGCCGGTGCCGGCCCCGGCCACCGCCAAGTTCGAGGCGATCGCCATGACGACCGGCGTGGTGTCGCTCTTCGCGCGCAGCGAGTCCGCCGGCCCGCCGGCCCGCTTCGACGGGATCGACCTGGCGGCGTTCCCGAACCTGGTCGCCGCCCTCACCGCGCCGCAGGCGTCACCGGCGCAGCGCGACCTGTTCGACGCGACCGTACGCGGCGTCCTACGCGGACTGCTCGGCGACGCCGGGTGAACCGCCCGGCGGGGCGTCAGCGAGAGCGTCGGCCGGGCACCTCGTCGGTCAGGAAGGCCACGGGATCTCGTAGTACGTGGCCCCCGAGGAGATGGTGACAAGATGCTGGTGCTTTCGCAGCAGGTCACGCTGCTGTGCGTCAGGGTCAGCGGGGTGTGCCTCAACGAAGACAACCGGCCAGGTGAGGTCCGGGACCGACGGATCGTTCAACGTCGTGCTGTCCTGCGACCACCCCACGTTCACCCCCGAGTCGAGCCCGGGTGCGAGATAGCTCAGGCCGGGCAGGGGCAGCAGCAGCCCGTCGTCGGTCTTGCCATCCGCCGCGTAGTACCTCTCGACATCCTCGATGGCCGAGCCCGGCATCAGCCCGGCGGCCTTGGCGCGCTTGTCGACCTCCCGCAGCACCTTCAGAAGGTCGCCGCTTGCCCCGAAGTACCTGACCTCGCGGAAACTGCAACTGACCCGAAACTCGTCGTGCGGCCATAGGCCATTGGTGGCTCCGGCATGGCAGATGTCGAGCGTCGACGTCGCGACCGGCCGCAGCGGCGCCCCCCGAGTCACGGCGGAGAGCACGACGCTGATCTTCTCAGCGCTCGAAGCGCTTGCCTGCCGGGCCGCCGCCGATTGCGCTTCGCGGCTGGCTTCCTCCCGGGTGGGTTCATCAGATCCGCAGGCAGCGGGCATCAGGAGCAGAATCGCAGTGATCGCCAACCTGAACCAACGACGAGGAGTCATGGTTACGAGGATGCTGGCCGACCGCCGGGAGAACATGAGTTGCCGCACTCATCCCGCCACGAACAGTGAGCTGATCGCGACCGGCGGCGCAGGTGAGGCCGCCGCATCGCCTTGCGCCGACGTGCCCTGAGGCGAGCAGAATGCGGTTCAGAGTGTGGGCGCGGCAGGTTTCGAACCTGCGACCCCTCGCTTGTAAGGCGAGTGCTCTCCCACTGAGCTACGCGCCCCGAACGCCCGCACGGCGGGCCGGAGTCCGGCAATCTTACCCTGCCGGATCCGGCCCGCCGCGCCGGTGTGCCCGTGGTGGGATCAGGCGGCGACGGCGTCGGCCAGCGCCTTGCGCCAGCCCTGCTGGTCGCGCGCCTCGCCCGGCATGTTCATCTCGGCGAACCGGACGACGCCGGCCTTGTCGATCACGAACGTGCCCCGGTTGGCGATGCCCGCGACGTCGTTGAAGACGCCGTACGCCTGGGCCACCGCGCCGTGCGGCCAGAAGTCGGCCAGCAGCGGGAACTGGTAGCCCTCCTTCTCGGCCCAGATCTTGTGGGCGTAGACCGAGTCCACGCTCACGGTGAGCACCTGGACGTCGTCGTTGACGTACTCGTTGAGGTTGTCCCGCACCTCGCACAGCTCGCCCTGGCAGATGCCGGTGAAGGCGAGCGGGTAGAAGACCAGCAGCACGGTGCGCTTGCCGCGGAAGTCCGACAGCCGGACCTCCTGGTTGTTCTGGTCCTTGAGCACGAAGTCCGGCGCCTCGGCGCCAACCTCGATCGGCATGCGAGCTCCTTGGGTCGATTCTGGAGGTGGCATCAGCCTGCCACACCCGAGGGCCGGGGCCACCGGGTGTGGCCGGCCCCACGGGCGGGGACAGATTCGGCTACTTCTTGCCCTTGGCGCCCCGGCGCAGCACGAGGCGGGCGCCGCTCCAGTCCCGGCCGGCGTTGACCGTGGAGGTCTGTTGCAGGCCGGCGGTGGGCGCGGACTCCGCGATCTCGCTCGGCTCGACGTGGCCCTCCCGCCCGGCCTTGGGGGTCAGCAGCCACACGACGCCGTTGTCGGCCAGCGGGCCGAGGGCGTCGACGAGCAGCTCGAAGAGGTCACCGTCGCCGTCGCGGTACCAGACCAGCACTGCGTCGACCACCTCGTCGGTGTCCTCGTCGACCAGCTCTCCACAGCGGTCGGTCAGGGCGTCCCGGAGATCCTGGTCGACGTCCTCGTCGTACCCCATCTCCATGACGACCATCCCCGGCTCGATACCGAACCGGTCCGCCAGGCTGCGTACCCCGTCGGCGGCCTGACCAGCGGTCGCGCTCACTGTCGCGTGCCTCCTCATCTCGTCCCTGCTCGCGGCGTCGTTGCGACGCCGTCAGGCAAAGTCCACACACTCGCGGCCCCCCGCGCAAGTGGCGCACCGGGTGGAACGGAATTTACCGTGCCAGCAGCGTACGGGCACCCTGGGTGATGGCCTCCTCGGTGACCAGCACTGCACGCGCTGCCGGACCTAATGGTACAAACGAGTCAACTGCGGCCACTCGGCGCGCCGCACCGACAAACCCGCCGTCGACCAGCGCCGCAAGCACCCCCTCGCCGACTCCGCCGGAGCGGCGGGTCTCGTCCACGACCAGCACCCGGCCGGTCAGCGACGCCTCCCGGACGATGTCCGTGACCGGCAGCGGGGCGAGCCAGCGCAGGTCGACGACGCGGCTGCCGACCCCCTCGTCGGCCAGGGCCGCGGCGGCGCGCAGCGACATCGGCACGCCGTTACCGAAAGTGACGATCGTGACGTCCTCGGCGGAGCCGACGCCGTACACCCGGGCCCGGCCGACCGGCGCGTGGCCGGCGGCCCACGCGCCGGGCTCGGCGTAGTCGGCCAGCCACTCGCCGTCGCCCTCGGCGTAGAGGTCGCGGGTGTGATAGAGCGCGATCGGCTCCACCAGCACGCAGACGCTGCCGTCGACGGCCGCGCTGGCCAGGCAGGTACGCACCATCGCGGCGGCGTCGTCCGGCCGCGCCGGCACCGCGATCACCAGCCCGGGCACGTCCCGCAGCACGGCCAGGGAGTTGTCGTTGTGGAAGTGGCCGCCGAAGCCCTCCTGGTACGCCAGCCCGGGCACCCGCACCACCATCGGGTTGCGGAACGCCCCCGAGGAGAAGAAGCGCATCGTCGCCGCCTCGCCGCGCAGTTGGTCCTCGGCGTTGTGCAGGTACGCCAGGTACTGGATCTCCGGGACCGGCAGCAGCCCGGCCAGCCCGGCGCCCAGGCCGAGCCCGAGGATCGAGGTCTCGTCGAGCAGCGTGTCGAAGACCCGGGCCGCTCCGTACCGGTCACGCAGCCCCTTCGTCACCCCGTACACCCCGCCCCTGGCGGCGACGTCCTCGCCGAAGACGACCATCCCGGGGTGGTCGAGCATGCCGTCGGCGAGGGCGGCGTTGATGCTCTGCGCCAGGGTGAGCGGGCCGGCCGCCTCGGGCAGCCGGCCGCCGAACACGTCCGCGCGGGCCGCCGCGCCGGGTCCGCCGGCCCGGGCCGCCGCGTCGGCGACCGCTCGGGCCACCCGGGCCGGGCGGCGGGGCGCGGTCTCGGCGACCACCTCGGCCGCGGAGGCGAGTTTCGGTTCGCCGAGCACCTCCTCGGCGATGCGGCGTACCTGCCAGCCGCGCTCGTCGTAGCGGGCCAGCAGCTCGTCGGCCGTGGCGACGCCCGCCGCCACGAGCAGCCGGGCGGTGGCCAGCACCGGGTCCCGGTCCAGGTCCGCGGCGATCTCTCCGGAGCTGCGGTACGCGGCCTCGGCGTCCGCGCCGGCGTGCCCCATCAGCCGTACGGTGCTCAGGTGCAGCACGGCCGGCCGCCGGTGCCGGCGCACCCAGCCGGCCGCCTCCACCGCCGCCTCGTACGCCTGCACCGGGTCGGTGCCGTCGGCGGAGAAGTAGCGGATGCCCGGCTTCGACCGCAGGGTCGCCTCCACCCAGCCCTTCGGGGAGCGGACGCTGATGCCGAGCCCGTTGTCCTCGCACACGAAGAGCACCGGGATGCGCAGGCCGGTGTGGTCGTACCAGCCGGCGGTGTTGAACGCGGCGGTGGCCGTCGCGTGGTTGACCGAGGCGTCGCCGAACGAGCAGACCACGATGGCGTCCGGCGGCCACGGCGAGCGGGGCGGCTGCCCGACGTCGCCGACGGGCTCCGCCGCGGCCCGCCGCCCGGCCGGGTCGCGGCGGCGCAGCCGTTCCAGGGCCAGCCCCGCGCCGACCGCCCGGGGCAGGTGCGAGGCGATGGTGGAGGTGGTCGGGACGATCGCGAGGTCGGCCCGGCCGAAGACCTTGTGCCGGCCCCCGGCGATCGGCTCCCGGGCCGAGGCGACCATCCCGCGCAGCACGTCCCGGGCCGCCCCGGCGTACGCGTCCTCCCGGCCGGCCGCGCCGTCGCGGCCGGCCGCCGCGCCGTCGGCCGCGCCGTCCGCAGCCTCGGCTTCGGCTTCGGCTTCGGCCTCGGCCGCGGACCCGGCCGCGGACCCGGCCGCTGACCTGGCTTCGGACTCGGACCCGGGCTCGGTCGGCGTGGCCGCCGCCTCGCTCGGCGTGGCCGCCGTCCCCTCCCCCGGCGGGGTGCCCGCCTCGGCGGCGGCCTCCCCGTCGGGAGCCGGGTCGGCGGTCTCCCCCTCCGGCCCAGGGAAGGCGACCTCCCCGGCGGCCTGGGCGGCGCGCAGGCAATAGAACGCGCCCGAACGGTAGTGCAGCAGGGCCGGGTCGCCGGGATGCAGCGCGGCGGCTACCGCGGCGTTGCCCTCGTGGCCGGCGGAGCCGATGGTGTAGAAGCCCTCGCCGAAGCTGCGCAGCCACCGCCCGGCGAGGTCCAGCTGCCGGCTGGTGACCTGGGCGTCGAAGAGGTCCAGCAGTTGCGCCCCGGTCAGCGGCGCGCCGTCGTGGACCCGCTCGGCCGGGTCACGTCGCCGGGGCGCGGCGGCGAGCCCGGCGAGGGCCTCCCGGAACCGGTCGTCGAGATCTTGCGGGGTGGTCACGTCCGACAGCATTACCGACGCGGCGGCCGGTCGCCCACTCAGACACGGCCCGCCCGGACGGGTCACCGTCGCCGCCGGCCCCGGCGGCGCGTCACGGCGGGGCGCTCCCCGCCCCGCCCAGCGGGTGTTAACAGGGGTCCCTTGTTCGACAAAAGGCGATATCAAGGGGCCCTTCCTTTCACCTGGCGGCCATCGGCGGGCGCGACGCTCCCCGGAGTCGTGCAACACGGACTCTGGGGAGGAAACCGTGACACTGTCCCGACGTACGATCCTGCTCTCCGGCGCGGCGGTCGGCGCGGCCGGCGCGGTGGCCGGGCTGCCCGTGGCGGCCGGCGCGGCGGCGGCCCGCCCGCTGCGGCAGGACCCGTTCACCCTCGGGGTGGCCTCCGGCGACCCGGACCACGAGGGTTTCGTGCTGTGGACGCGGCTGGCCCCGCAGCCCCTCGCGGAGGACGGCCTGGGCGGCATGCCGGCGCGGCCGGTGGCGGTGACCTGGGAGGTCGCCGCCGACGAGGGGCTGCGACACGTGGTGCGGCGCGGCGTGGCGCAGGCCCGCCCCGAGTCGGCGCACAGCGTGCACGTGGAGCTGGCCGGGCTGCTGCCGGGCCGGGAGTACTTCTACCGGTTCCGGGCCGAGGGGTACGCGTCCGAAGTCGGGCGCACCCGCACCGCGCCGGCCCCGGGGACCCTGCCGTCGGCCCTGGCGATGGGCTTCGTCTCCTGCTCGCAGTACGAGCACGGGTACTTCACCGCGTACCGGCGGCTGGCCGAGACCGAGCCGGAGCTGATCCTGCACCTGGGCGACTACCAGTACGAGTACGAGAAGGGCACGTACACGGTGCCGGGCGGGAACCCGCGCGACCACGAGGGCCCGGAGACCCGGACGCTGGCGAACTACCGGCAGCGGCACGCCCAGTACAAGACGGACGCGGATCTCCAGGCGGCGCACGCGGTGGCCCCCTGGGTGGTGGTCTTCGACGATCACGAGGTGGAGAACAACTGGGCCGACGAGGTGCCCGAGGCCCCCGACCCCGACTTCCTCGCCCGGCGGGCGGCGGCGTTCCAGGCGTACTACGAGAACATGCCGCTGCGGCGGACCTCGCTGCCGCGCGGCATCGACATGCAGCTGTACCGGCGGGTGCGCTGGGGCCGGCTGGCCACGTTCCACATGCTCGACACCCGGCAGTACCGCGACGACCAGGCGTGCGGCGACGGGTACAAGGAGTGCCCGGCGGCGGCCGACCCGGCCCGGTCGATCACGGGGGCGGAGCAGGAGGCGTGGCTGCTCGACGGGTTCCGCCGCTCCGACGCGCGCTGGGACATCCTGGGCCAGCAGGTCTTCTTCGCGCAGCGGGACAACAACTCGGGGCCGCTCACGGTCACCAGCATGGACGCCTGGGACGGGTACGTGGCCTCCCGCGACCGGATCACCCGGGGCTGGCTGGCCGCCGGGGTGCGCAACCCGGTGGTGCTCACCGGCGACGTGCACGCCCACTGGGCCAGCGACCTGAAGCTGGACTACGCCGACCCCACGTCGCGCACGGTCGGCAGCGAGCTGGTCTGCTCCTCGGTCACCTCGACCGGCGACGGCGCGGACTCGCCGACGGGCTCCCACCCGTGGTTCGCGTTCAACCCGCACCTGCGCTTCCAGAACAACCTCCGGGGGTACGTCCGCACGACGATCACCCCGGCGCAGCTGGCGGCCGACTTCGACGTGGTGCCGTACGTGAGCCGGCCGGACGCCCCGGCGTACACCCGAGCGACGTTCGTGATCGAGGACCGGGTGCCGGGCCTGCACCAGACGTACGACCGGCCGCCGGCACCGGCCGCGACCGGGCGCGGCACCGCCCCCCAGACCGGCGCGGACCTGGGCCGGGAGACGGTGGAGGCGGAGACCCTGCGGCCCTGAGCGGTCGGCCGGCGCGCGGGCCGGGGCGCGCCTAGCCGGGCAGGACGACGCTCAGCCGGGCAGGAACGAGAAGCGGACCTTGCGGGTGGGGTTGTCGCCGTTGGTGTCGACCAGGCAGATGGACTGCCAGGTGCCGAGCGCGAGCCGCCCGTCGATCACCGGCAGGGTCGCGTACGGGGGGACGAGGCCGGGCAGCACGTGGTCGCGCCCGTGGCCGGGCGAGCCGTGCCGGTGCCGCCAGCGGTCGTCGGTGGGCAGCAGGTCGTCCAGCGCCCGGAGCAGGTCGTCGTCGGAGCCGGCCCCGGTCTCGATGACGGCGAGGCCGGCGGTGGCGTGCGGCACGAAGACGTGCAGCAGGCCGTCGCCGACGCCGGAGACGAAGCGTTCCGCCTCGGCGGTGATGTCCCGGACGGTCGGTCGGGAGCCGGTCTGGACGGTGATCACCTCGGTGCGCATATGGCGCATTCTGCCGCCGGGACCCGGGGTCTGTCAGCCGGGACGCGGGTCGCCGGCCGGGCCTGCGTCAGCCGGGTAGCGGGCCAGGCTTGCGTCAGCCGGGTGGCCGGCCGGGCCTGGTCAGCCGGGGCCCGGGTCGCCGGACCAGCCGGCGCCGGCGTCGCCGGTGTGGAAGTCGGCCCCGGGCTGGCCCGCGCCCGCGCCGTACGCGCCGGAGCCGTACGAGGCGGCGGGGTCGCCCGTGGTGGTGGCGTAGCCGTAGCGGGCGCCCCGGCCGCCGGCGCGGTTGAGCAGCACCAGGCCCCCGGCGAGCAGGGCCAGGCCGAGCAGACCCACCGGGGCGGCGTCCAGTCGGCCGCCGGCGAGGCCGAGCACCGACAGCAGGAGGGTGAGCGCTCCGGCCAGCACGAGTGCGCTCGCCACGGCTCGCAGCATCGTCATGGGTCGACGGTAGGAGACGAGCGCAAACCGCCAGAAGTTACCGGCCGGTACCTGTGTTGAGCGTCGCGTCTGGGGGAGCCAGACGTGACGAAAACCGTCGGCAGAAGGCAGGATGAACGTCTAGAGACCTATCCCACACACAACCGAGGGAACGCCTGTGGCCACGGAACGCAAGCGCCCGGTGATCACCGCCGGTCTGCCGAGCCAGCTTCCGGATATCGACCCCGAAGAGACCGGCGAATGGGTCGAGTCGCTCGACGGTGTCATCGACGAGCGCGGAACCAAACGCGCCCGGTACGTGATGCTGCGCCTGCTGGAGCGCGCGCGGGAGCGCCAGGTGGGGGTGCCGTCGCTGACCACCACCGACTACATCAACACCATCCCGCCGGAGCGCGAGCCGTGGTTCCCGGGTGACGAGCACATCGAGCGGCGGATCCGGGCGTACATCCGGTGGAACGCGGCGATGCTGGTGCACCGCGCGCAGCGCCCCGAGATCGGCGTCGGCGGGCACATCTCGACGTTCGCCAGCTCCGCGTCGCTCTACGAGGTGGGCTTCAACCACTTCTTCCGCGGCAAGGACCACCCGGGCGGCGGCGACCACATCTTCTACCAGGGCCACGCCTCGCCGGGCATGTACGCGCGGGCGTTCCTGGAGGGGCGGCTCAGCGAGAACCAGCTCGACGGGTTCCGCCAGGAGCTGTCCCACCCGGGCGGCGGGCTGCCGTCGTACCCGCACCCGCGGCTGATGCCGGACTTCTGGGAGTTCCCGACCGTCTCGATGGGCCTCGGCCCGCTGAACGCGATCTACCAGGCCCGGTTCAACCGGTACCTGCACCACCGGGGCATCAAGGACACCTCGCAGCAGCACGTGTGGGCGTTCCTCGGCGACGGCGAGATGGACGAGGTCGAGTCGCTCGGCGCGATCGGCGTGGCCGCCCGCGAGGAGCTGGACAACCTCACCTTCGTGATCAACTGCAACCTCCAGCGGCTCGACGGGCCGGTCCGGGGCAACGGCAAGATCATGCAGGAGCTGGAGGCGTTCTTCCGGGGCGCCGGCTGGAACGTCATCAAGGTGGTCTGGGGCCGCGAGTGGGACCCGCTGCTCGCCGCCGACACCGACGGCGCGCTGGTCAACCTGATGAACAGCACGCCCGACGGCGACTACCAGACCTACAAGGCGGAGTCCGGGGCGTACGTGCGGGAGCACTTCTTCGGCCGCGACGCGCGCACCCGCAAGATGGTCGAGGGGCTCACCGACGACGAGATCTGGAACCTCAAGCGGGGCGGGCACGACTACCGCAAGCTCTACGCGGCGTACAAGGCGGCGATGGAGCACACCGGCCAGCCGACGGTCATCCTGGCCAAGACGATCAAGGGCTGGACGCTCGGCTCGCACTTCGAGGGCCGCAACGCCACGCACCAGATGAAGAAGCTGACGCTGGAGGACCTGAAGCTCTTCCGCGACCGGCTCTACCTGGACATCTCGGACAAGACGCTGGAGGAGAACCCCTACCTCCCGCCGTACTTCACCCCCGGCGAGAAGTCCGAGGAGATCGCCTACCTGCGGGAGCGCCGGGAGCAGCTCGGCGGCTACCTGCCGTCGCGGCGGACCGCCGGCCGGGCGCTGGCGATCCCCGGCAGCGAGCGGTTCTCCGACGTCAAGCGGGGCTCGGGCAAGCAGAAGGTGGCCACCACGATGGCCTTCGTCCGCCTGCTCAAGGACATCATGAAGGACAAGGAGTTCGGCAGGCGCTGGGTGCCGATCATCCCGGACGAGGCCCGCACGTTCGGCATGGACTCGCTCTTCCCGACGGCGAAGATCTACTCGCCGCACGGCCAGCGGTACACCTCGGTCGACCGGGAGCTGTTCCTGTCGTACAAGGAGGCCACGACCGGGCAGATCCTGCACGAGGGCATCAACGAGGCGGGCTCGGTGGCGTCGTTCACGGCCGCCGGCACCTCGTACGCCACGCACGGCGAGCCGATGATCCCGCTGTACATCTTCTACTCGATGTTCGGCTTCCAGCGCACCGGCGACGGGTTCTGGGCGGCGGCCGACCAGATGGCGCGGGGCTTCGTGCTCGGCGCGACCGCCGGGCGTACCACGCTCAACGGCGAGGGCCTGCAGCACGAGGACGGCCACTCGCTGCTGCTCGCCGCCACCAACCCGGCGGTGGTCGCCTACGACGCGGCGTTCGCGTTCGAGCTGGCGCACATCATGGAGAACGGCCTGCACCGGATGTACGGCGAGCAGCCGGAGAACCTCTTCTACTACCTGACCGTCTACAACGAGCCGATCCACCAGCCGGCCGAGCCGTCCGACGTGGACGTCGAGGGGCTGCTCAAGGGCATCTACCGCTACTCCCCCGCGCCGAAGATCGACGGCGACGGCCCGCGGGCCAACATCCTGGCCTCCGGCACGGGCATGCAGTGGGCGCTCAAGGCGCAGCAGTTGCTCGCCCAGGACTGGGGGGTGGCCGCCGACGTGTGGTCGGTGACCTCCTGGACGGAGCTGCGCCGCGACGCGGTGGAGTGCGAGGAGCACAACCTGCTCAACCCGGGGGCGGAGCAGCGGGTGCCGTACATCCAGCGGAAGCTGGCCGACGCCGACGGGCCGAAGGTCGCGGTCAGCGACTGGATGCGCGCCGTACCGGACCTGATCGCCCGCTGGGTACCGGGCGACTACACCTCGCTCGGCACCGACGGGTTCGGCATGTCCGACACCCGGCACGCGCTGCGCCGGCACTTCCACGTCGACGCCGAGTCGGTGACGGTCGCGACGCTGCGGCAGCTCGCCCTGCGCGGCGCGGTGCCGGCGCAGGTGCCGGCCGAGGCGGCGAAGAAGTACGCCATCGACGACGTCAACGCGGCCCCGGTCGGCGAAACGGGCGGCGACAGCTAACCCAGAGCTACGGCAGGAGGGCCCGGCGCGCAACCGCGCCGGGCCCTCCTGCCCCCACCCCCCGTTCCCCACCCCCACCCCCCAGTCCCCCTCCCTCCCCCCACCCCGCCCCCCACCCCGGCCGGGGGGGGGGGGTGGGGTGGGGTTGGGGGGTGGGGTGGTGTTGTGGATTTTTGGGGGGGTGGGGGGGGGGGGGTTTGGGGGGGGGGGGTTGTTGGGGGGGTGGGGGGTTGGTGGGGGTTCGTTGGTGG